>JALXAG010000087.1 GCA_026992315.1 Sneathiellales bacterium
GTACCGCGGGGCGGAATACGTCGTCGATTTCCTGCCCAAGGTCAAAATCGAGATCGTCCTCGACGACGAGCGCGTCGAAGCGGCGGTGGAAGCCATTACCCAGGCCGCCCGCACGGGGCGGATCGGCGATGGCAAGATCTTCATTTCATCGGTTGAGGAAGTCATCCGAATTCGCACCGGGGAAAAGGGCAGCGACGCGATCTGAGCCCACCCCATAATCGCAACCCAGTAAAAACAGGAAACAGGCATGTCCGACGTCAAAAAAGTGCTTGAAATGATTGCGGAGAACGAAGTCAAGTTCGTTGATCTCCGCTTTACCGATCCGCGGGGCAAATGGCAGCATCTGGCCATGGATGCGGATGTCATCGACGAGGATTTCTTCTCCGAAGGCGTGATGTTCGACGGCTCCTCCATCGCCGGCTGGAAGGCGATCAACGAATCCGACATGGTGCTGATGCCCGACGCCAGCACCGCCGTCATCGACCCCTTCGCCGCCCAGAACGAACTGATCCTGTTCTGCGACATTCACGAGCCTTCCACCGGCGAAGGCTACAGCCGCGATCCCCGCTCCATCGCCAAGCGTGCCGAAAACTACCTGAAGTTCAGCGGCATCGGCGACACCGCCAGCTTCGGCCCGGAAGCCGAATTCTTCATCTTCGACGATGTCCGTTTCAACGTTTCGGCCGAAAAGGTCTCATACGAAATCAACGAAGAAGAAGGCCCCTATATGCGCGGCGCCGAGGTCGAAGGCGGCAACAAGGGCCATCGCCCGCCGGAAAAGGGCGGTTATTTCCCCGTGCCGCCGGTGGACAGCGCTTCCGATCTGCGTTCGGAAATGGTCCTGGTCATGAAGGAAATGGGCCTCGATACCGAAAAGCACCATCACGAGGTCGCCCCCAGCCAGCATGAGCTCGGCATCAAGTTCAACACGCTGGTGAAGATCGCCGACCATATGCAGATCTACAAATATGTCGTGCACAATGTCGCCGCTGCCTATGGCAAGACCGCGACCTTCATGCCGAAGCCGGTTTTCGGCGATAACGGTTCGGGCATGCACACGCATCAGTCGATCTGGAAAGACGGCAAGCCCCTGTTCGCCGGATCCGGTTATGCCGATCTGTCGGATGAGGCCCTGTATTACATCGGCGGCATCATCAAGCATGCCAAGGCACTGAATGCCTTTACCAATCCGCTGACCAATTCCTACAAGCGGCTGATTCCCGGCTTCGAGGCTCCGGTGCTTCTGGCCTATTCGGCACGCAACCGTTCCGCCTCCTGCCGCATTCCCTATGCGACCAGCCCGAACGGCAAGCGCGTCGAAGTCCGTTTCCCCGATGCCGGCGCCAACCCGTATCTGGCCTTCTCCGCCATGCTGATGGCCGGTCTGGACGGTATCCAGAACAAGATCCATCCCGGCGATCCGATGGACAAGAACCTGTACGATCTGCCGCCGGAAGAACTGAAGGAAGTGCCGACCGTCGCCCATTCGCTGCGTGAGGCGCTGGAAGCGCTGGATGCCGACCGCGAATTCCTGAAGAAGGGCGACGTCTTCAATGACGATGCCATCGACGGCTATCTGGAACTGAAGTGGGAAGAAGTCTACCGTTTCGAACACACGCCGCATCCGGTCGAATTCGACATGTACTACAGCGTCTGAGCGTTATTGCTCATTCGCGGCATAAACACTTATCGCGTAGCGTAACCAAAGGCCCGCCGCATCATGCGGCGGGCCTGTTCTTTGCTTTCAGCCCCCTACCCCTCCCATACGGCGGATGAGGCCCCATTCCGGAATCACGAAAGCCCCGTTTCCCGCATCCCGGGCAACAGGGTTAAGATTGAGGTCAATGCTATCGCTGGCCGCCACCCGGGCGGATGACAGCCGGTTCAGGCTTCCTTGTCTACGGAAACGCCTGCGATTTCGCGATAATAGGCAAGCTGCTCCAGCACGGCCTTGGGCGGATATTGCTTGATCGTTTCGCCGGTCTCACGGTCGATCGACTTATAGACAACCTTGCCGGTATCGTCGTCGATTTCAATCGACAGCTTGGCATTGTCCGGCAGTTTCGATTTGAACGCCTTATCGAGCAGGGCCTCGGCCTTTTTCAGGGCCTCGTCGGTTCCCCTCACGGTTTTGCCTTCGCTGCGCGCAGGCGCGGCGTTCACGGCACTCTGATCGCGCAATGCAGTCTGCGCTTTTGCATCCGCAATATTTTCGGGCGCCTTCGCCTGTTCGGCCCTCAATGCGACAGCAGTATTGATTCCATTCGAAATTTCCATCGTCTCACCCTCCTTTCCCTCAAAGCCTCATGCGCCAGAGCGGCATGAGCCGGGAAAACGGAGAAAGAGGGATGGCGCGATAAGCGCCATCCCAATGCCATTAACGGAACAGACCCAGCAGGTTCTGCGGTGCCGAATTGGCAATACCAAGGGCCTGAATACCCAGCTGCTGGCGTATCTGCAACGACTGCAGGCGGGCGCTTTCCTTGGCCAGATCCGCATCGACCAGGTTGCCGATACCGGCATTCAGCGAATCGGAAAGCTGTCCCACAAAGACATTGTGGATCTCCAGCTTCTTGGCCGCCGTACCCAGCTTGGCCACCTGGTTGTTGACCGTCTTGATCGCCGCTTCGATCGCCGCGCGGGCTGTTGCCGCATTCGACGAAGAGGTAATCGTCGAGGAACTGATGCCCAGGGTCGACACGGTCAGATCCACCGCCGAAACGGTGATCGAGTCACCCTTGTCATTGGCCAGGGCCTCAAGGGCGGAGCCGCCCTTCACCAGGTTGGTGCCGTTGAATTCGGCATTATCGACCACATTGGTGATCTGATCGCGCAGCGCCGTAAAGTCTTCATTCAAGGAATTACGTGCCGCGGTATCGAGACCGCCACCTTCGGCCAGAACCGCCTTCTCCTTCATGAGGTTCAGCAGATCGGATACGGACTGGCCGGCGGAAACCGCCACATCCACGGCCGAAATGGCATTGGACAGGTTGGTCTGCACCTGTGCCAGGCCATTCACCTTGCTTCTCATGTTCTGGGCGATTGCGAAAATAGCGCCGTTGTCTTTCGGGCCCGCAACTTTCTTGCCGGTATTGACGCGGCTCTGAACCTCAGCCAATTCGCGATTGGTCGCGTTCAGATTCTGCAGGGCGATAAAAGCACTATTGTTCGTAAGGATGGAATTAGCTGCCATCGGGGCTTCTCCTTCTGAGAATGTATCGTTTCTACGATTTGCCGCGCATTTTGCGCAGCGCAGGCATTTTGCCTGCCCCTCCCCGTGCAACGGCGATGCCAGTTAACCATTACGGCGCCTATGTTTTTCCGTACCCCGCCCGTTGCCGGCCTTTGGCAAAAATCCATGGTTAACGCCATTACGGCAAAATACCGCGTCATCCTGCCGAAAGCCGGAAAACCCGGCAAAAATTGCCGCGCAAATATGGCCGATGGGAATTTTTTGCCGGGCAAAATTTGCCTCACCATCCGACCCCGAACAGAGGCTGTCAGGAAACCGGCACAAAAAAGCGGGCCGCAGCCCGCTGAAACACCAGAGAATTCCGAAACCAAATCAGGGCCGCCCGGCAAGCCCTTCCATGATGCTGCGGTTGATTTCGATCAGATCCGCGATATCCCCGCCCCTGCGCATCACTTCGCTGGAATGCTTGTTCACCCAGATACTGAGGGAGATGATCCCGGCGCGCACTTCCTCCGGCAGGCGGTTATCGTCCATGGCGCAGTCCCGTGCCAGGGTATCCCACAATTTCCGGTTCCAGGACAGGGCGTCGATCACCTTGGGATCGGTCTTTTCAAGCTCGCTGGCCTCTATCAGGGCGCGCGTCACCTGAGCGAACAGACGGTATTCGGTATTCTTCGCACTCTCAACCGTCTTCTGTGTTTTCTGATATGCCTGAAGCCCCATCGGCAAGCCTCTCTGCCTCGTACTGCAACAACTTCTTGGTATGCATCAGCGCCTTATAATAGGCCTGATCCATTACCAATTGACTAACGGCCAGGCAGACAGTGATCTGCTCGGGGTTTTTTATCACCGACATGTATTCGGACATGCGCAGCACGAATTCGTCGTAATAGTCCCGCCGCCCCGCTTCATCCAGATACAGCATCATCACCGCGAAATAGATCCGCTTGGCAGGTGTATTGGCATCCTTCTGCTGCAGGATGTCCTTCTCCCGCAGCAGCGTAACCTTGTTCTGCACAACCAGGCTGGCGCGCTTGTCGCCATTGGAGATCACCGCCCCGTTGACGACGAATTTTTCGCCCGGCTTCAGATTGATTTTCAGCGCCATGGATTCCCCTCCTCGGTGGCAATCGTCGATCCGCAGTTACCTGCCCCCGCTTTCCTGCCACAGGAGCTTAACCAACATGGCGAAACAATCAAAATAAATATATGTGATCAGTGTCCTTATCGCCCCCTGTCCGGATAAAATTTAAGAAAAATTAACCCTGTCGGCGCCTTAATGGCACGGTATTCAGCAAAGGGACAATGAAGCCGATGGGATCACGCTCCAAAGCACTGGCGCCCAAGCGCCGGGAACAGCGCCTCAGCGATGGCCTGCTTGAGGCCACGGAATATTTCATCCGTGCGGATCAGAAGACGAAGACCACCGCTGCCGATCGCAACAAGGCCAAGAAACTCCTTCTCAAGGGCACGAAATGCGTCAAAAGGAACGATCTGGAAGGGGCGGCCAAATGCTATTTCGAAGCCCATGTCTGCGATCCGACCTATAACGAGCCCTTGTTGTTCCTGGCCAATACGCTGGCGGAGATCGATCGCGCCTCGGAAGCCATCCTCGCCTTCGAGCGTCTGCTGAAGCTGAACCCGGACGATCCGGAAATGATCTTCGGCATCGGCTGCCTGGCCGACAAGCTGAAAATGCACGATGCCGCGGTCAGTATGTATTCCACCTTCATTCAGATGAAGCCGGACGATTTCCGCGGCTATTACAATCTGGCCTATACCTATTACGCGATGGAACGTTTCGATGAGGCCATCGAACTGCTGCAATACGCCATCCAGGGCCTTCCCTCCTCGGCAGAGCTGTGGCAGGTCCTCGGCATCATCGTCGCCGATGCCCACGATATCGATACGGCCCGCCCCTTCTTCGAGGAAGCGATCCGCCTCAACCCCGGCTATTCGGATGCCTATGCCAATTACGGGCGGGCCCTGAATGCCGTCGGGCGCTATGCGGAATCCGTGCCCATTCTGGAAAAGGCCGTATCATTGGCCGGAGACAAGGAACCTGAATCCCATTTCAACCTGTCAACGGCCCTGATCGGCGTCGGCCGGCTGAAAGAGGGATGGGAGAAGTACGAATGGCGCCTCGATGCGCGGCGTTCCGATTCCGTCACCTATCTGCACAACCTTCCCCGCTGGCAGGGCGAGGATCTCAGCGGCAAGACCATCCTGATCTGCGATGAACAGGGCATCGGCGATACGGTGCTGTTCGCCTCCTGCTTTCAGGAACTGATCGACCGGGCCGGACACACCATTATCGAGGTGGACCGCCGCCTGATCCCCCTGTTCATGCGTTCTTTTCCCGGATGCACCGTCATGCCGACGATCCAATACGTCTTTAACGGCCGCGTGCATCAGGCCTATCCCTGGATCAAGGATTTCAACCATCCGATCGATTACGCCATCGAAGCCGGCAGCCTGCTGAAATTCTTCCGCAGCAGTATCGAGGATTTCCCCACCGAGCGCCACGAAGGCTATCTGAAGCCCGATCCCGACCGCGTCGCCTTCTGGCGCGAACGCTTCGACCGGGTCGGGGACGGGCTGAAAGTCGGCCTGTGCTGGTCGGGCGGCATGATCGACCACACCCGCAAGCAGATTTACGTCAATCTGGAGGATTTCCTGCCTTTCCTTCAGCTCGAAGGCGCCGATTTCATCAATGTCATGTACAAGGACTGCCGCGAGGAAATCGCCCTGATGAAGGACAGGCACGGCTTCACCGTTCACGATTGGGAAGACATCGACCGCAGGGACAATCTCGATGACAATGCCGCATATATGGCGGCACTGGATGTGGTGATTTCGATCAGTTCCTTCCCCGCCGAGGCTGCTGCTTCCCTCAACAAGCCGACATTCCTGTTATGGGCCGGCCCCGGCAGCATGCAATGCGGCACCGGCAACCGTTATCCCTTCCATCCCAATGTCACCCTGTTCATCAATGGCGATGACGAACAGGAACCCTGGCCGAAAAAGGCCGTCCGGGAAGCGGCACAGGCCCTGCAGCAGCGTATCGGAGCGGGCCGGTGACAGCAGGAGCGGCCCTTTCCCGCCGGCAACGCCGCGCCGCCGCCAAGGCCGAAAGACAGAACCGCAAACGCGGCGGGCCGCTGCAACGCGCCCGATCCTGCATCAGGGCCGGCCGGGTGGAGGAGGCCGCGCGGATTCTGGAAAAGCTGCCCGTTCCCTCCTCCATCGAGGGGGGGCTTGCCCTCGGGCGGCTGCGCAAGGATATCGGCGATTTGCACGGGGCGCTGGAAATCCTCGAAACCCTGTATGAGAAAGCCCCTGACAATCCGGACATTCTCTTCGAGCTTGGCGATACGGCCCATCGCCTCGGCATGATCGACGGGGAAATTGCTTTCTTCTCGCAATATGTCAACATCAACCCGGACGATCCGGCGGGTTTCGCCGCCCTCGGCGCCGCCCTGCGCGCCAAGGGGGAATTCGCCGCTTCGGTCGAAACATACAAGGCCGGTCTGG
>JALXAG010000088.1 GCA_026992315.1 Sneathiellales bacterium
TGGCCACACAGTAGCAGCTTGTCGCCATGGGGTGAACCGGCTGGCAAAAAATTGCGGCAATGGCTCTTGCCCCATTGACAGTGCCGGAATCTGGCCCTATGTTCCGACCCGCCGCTGGGGGATAGTTTAGCGGTAGAACATCGGACTCTGACTCCGAGAGCCCAGGTTCGAATCCTGGTCCCCCAGCCAGCACAGACAAGTATTCCATGTGATCGGCCTTTTATCTCTCATGTAGATGTGCCGCTCTTTTCGCCGGGAATTTCCCGCAGGAACTGAATACTGTTACCCAGACACTCCGGCACCGGACTTCCGATAATTTTGCGAAAAATGCTATTGCTTTTTGGCGCTGCCAATCTGCTCAGATAGTGTTCGCGATATAAGCCAACAGGCACCGATCAGACTGGCAGAAAAATAAATACCGGACGGCAAGCGACACCTATGTGATGTAGGTTCAAATCCAAATTCAATTTCATTTGAATGAACCTTCTTCAGGCGGAACAGTGACAGCAACCTCGCCCTGGCGAGCGGGTGTAAGAAAGTGAGAGACGCGCGGCGGCGCATTACCGCAGTGGAAGGAGCGAATTTGATCCTGAAACACACGATCAACTTCACTCACCCGTTCATGGTGGCGAAGATGTTCAAGCCATGAGTCTTCGAGAAAATATTCCAGATAGTGACCAGGCTTGGCGACATCTTCAAAAACGCCCCAAGCATAGGCGCCGTCGCGGCGCCGCGCATCCGCAAGCGAGGCCAGCGCCGCAAGAAAGGCCGAAGCGTTCTTAGGATCAATGTGATAGTCGACGGTAATCATAACCGGTCCGCGATCTGGCTCGATCGTCTTGGACACCACCGGCTCGGGCCAGTGCATTGACGGACGAAGATCAAGGGCTGCATTTCGCTGCAGTTTGAACCGACGCGAAAAGATCACTCCGAGCACGGCGCCCGTCGCCGCCGCAGACAATGCCGCCGGAATGCCAAAGAGTGCGGCAACCTGACCCCAGAGCATGCTGCCAAAGGTCATGGCACCAAAGAAGACGGTAATAAATATTGAAAGACCGCGGGCACGCACCCATTCCGGTAGCGCCATTTGTGCCGAGACGTTGAGATTCGAGAGAACGGCAATCCAGGAAGCACCAGCCAATCCGCCAGCTATGGCTGCCACAACAGGCGCGCGCACCAAAGCGGAGATAACCAGAACAACAGCCATACCGAAGGTGCCAAGCGCAACCAGATCATCTGCCCCGAGTTTCGTTTTCAAAGCCGGCAATAAAAAGGCGCCGCCGACGGCCCCGGCACCAACGCTACCCAGCAAGAGGCCGTAGAACGTTGGTCCGCCACCAAATTCCTGACGGGCAATAAGCGGTAAAAGCGCCCAATAGGCGCTGGCAAAGGGAAAGAAGGCAACAGCGCGGATCAGCGTCATCTTAAATGGTTTACTTGCACTCGCATAGCGCAGCCCCGCCCGGATAGCATTCCAAAACCGCTCCGCAGGCAAACGAGATGAAATAGACGTAGACGGGCGCCACCACAAAAGGGCGATGATGACGGCCGCAAAACTCAGAGCGTTCAATAAAAACGGCGACGCCACACCGAAGGTGACAATGACTACTCCACCGAGCACAGGTCCGATAGCGCGGCTGATATTGATGCCGACACTATTGAGCGCCACCGCAGACTGCAATTCATCATTCGAAACGAGCTTGGGCACGACCGCCTGCCAGACCGGAGCAATGAAAGCTGCCCCAGTGCCTAACACAAAGGTGAAGAGAAGCAGCAAGAACGGTGTCATGGCACCAGCGAGAACAAGAAGCCCCATGGAAATCGCCGTCAACATCATTACCGCAGACATGGCAAGTAAAATGCTGCGCCGATCGATAATGTCGGCAAGTGCACCAGCGGGTAATGCGAACAGAAATATCGGCAGAGTTGTTGCTGCCTGAACCAGTGCAACCATCAATGGTGAAGGTGCGAGCGATGTCATCAGCCATCCAGCGCCAACATCGTTCATCCAGGTTCCGACATTGGAGATGACGGTTGCCGTCCAGAGGACAGTAAAGGCGCTATGCCGGAATGGTGACCAGGCAACCACGGATCTTTTCTTAGCCTTTGCAGCTATTTTGGCCATCTACGCAAACCCATAATCAGACAGCAAAGCAGGAACAGCCGAGCGCCCCCCAAAAAGCGCGTTTGTCTGAGACCGGTATCGGACTTGCCCAGGCAACTTGATGGTCATGGTTATGAAGGCTGCAAACCGATACGCAGCCATCGTGGCAGGAGTGTGCGAACTGTGGAGCATTGAGTCCCTCGGCCTCGGCCCGTATGGGCGGCCTGGAGCTGGCATTAACAGGGCTCCACCCCGGCGAGACCGGCGGCACAGGCGGTGAGCGGTCTGAAAAATCATCTGCGCCATAAACAATCCGCCCACCGACAATGGTAAGCACAGAAGTAATGCGCCTGATGTCATCAGGCGGCACCGTCATATAGTCGGCGGACAATACGGCCAAGTCTGCATATTGACCCGGCGCGAGTGTTCCCTTCTCATTGGCTTCGCCGGAAAACCAGGCAGAGCCTTGCGTCCAGATCCCCAGCGCAGTCTCCCTGTCGAGCACATTGTCTTCGTCATAAAGCGCAAGCCCACCAAGCGTTTTACCTGTCGTAAGCCAGTAAAGCGCATTCCATGGATCGTAGGAAGCAACACGGGTCGCATCAGTGCCGCCGCCGACCGGCACGCCAATTGCCAGCATTCTGGCGATTGGCGGCGTGGCTTTGGCGGCTCCGGCACCATAACGATCGACAAAATACTCACCCTGGAATGCCATGCGGTGCTGAATCGCAATACCGCCACCGAGCGCATTGACACGCTCAATATTGTATTCACTGATGGTCTCCGCATGATCAATAATAAAGCGAGTCGCAAATGGCGTCTTGCCGTTGACGCGCTCGAAGACGCTAAGAAAGCGGTCGATGGATTCGTCATAGGTGGCGTGAATGCGAAACGGCCATCTGTTAACCGCGAGCAACTCGACAATAGGCTCCAGTTCGCTTTCCATCACCGGCGCAAGGTCTGGGCGGGGCTCAAGGAAATTCTCGAAATCCGCTGCCGACCAGGCAAGATTCTCGCCAGCGCCATTCATACGCAGCATCGCATCACCCGCGCCCGGCTCGGTCAAGGTCAGCCACCGTTCATAATCGCTGAGTTCTTCGCCTGCATTTTGGGCAAAAAGATTATAGGCGATCCGCACGGTAAGTTGACCGTCATCATGCAGCCTTCGCACAACATCATAGTCTTGGGGATAGTTCTGGCCACCACCGCCGGCATCGATAACGCTGGTAATGCCAAGCCGGTTAAGTTCGCGCATAAAATGACGGGTTGAATTGATCTGATCGTCAAGAGGAAGCTTCGGCCCTTGCGCCAGGGTTGAGTAAAGGATAAGTGCGGATGGAGTTGCGAGAAGCATTCCGGTCGCCTCACCGTTCACACCGCGCTCAATCGTCCCGCCCGGCGGATCAGGCGTGTCCTTGTTAATGCCCAATACCCGTAACGCCACACGGTTAAGCAGTGCCCGTCCGTAAAGATGTAAAACAAATACCGGCGTATCGGGCGAAGCAGCATTAATTTCATCCAGGGTTGGCATACGGCGTTCGGAGAATTGGAACTCCGACCAACCGCCGACAACGCGTACCCATTGCGGCGCAGGCGTACGCTCAGCCTGATCTTTTAGCATGCGCAAAGCATCGCTGAGCGACGGTACCCCTTCCCAGCGCAGTTCCATGTTATAATTAAGCCCGCCGCGAATAAGATGAGTGTGGCTATCATTGAGGCCGGGGATCACACGCCGTCCCCCGACATCTATAATGTCAGCGTCGTTGTCTGCCAGCCGCATGATTTCATCCGTAGTGCCGGTGGCTTCGATCAGTCCGTCCCGAATAGCGATGGCTTCCGCCTCCGCTCCGGAGCCATCGAGCGTCGTAATCCGCCCGCTGTGTAAAACCATGTCCACCATCGCGCCGCCCTCCTGTGTGGGTGCATCGCTACACAAAATCAGCTTGTCGCTTTTTCATCAGCAGCCGGTACCGGATCCAATTGCGGTCCGTGCTTCACTCGTTCATCGGCCTTGTGAACCATGGTGTAGGCATAATCGACACCCATACCGTAAGCGCCCGAGTGTTCCTTGACGACTTCCAGGGTCGCGTCATAGGTGTCTTTGCGTGCCCAATCACGCTGCCATTCAAGCAGAACCTGCTGCCAGGTAACCGGCACGACACCTGCCTGGATCATTCGCTGCATTGAATAGTCATGTGCCTCTTTCGTGGTACCGCCCGACGCATCGGCGACCATGTAAATCTCGTAACCGCCCTCGGCCATGGCAGAGAAGGCGAAGCTATTGTTGCAAACCTCCGTCCACAGGCCCGAGACCAAAACCTTCTTGCGGCCATTATTGGCAAGCGCATCGCGCACCTTCTGATCGTCCCAAGAGTTCATAGACGTACGCTCAAGAAGCGGATGATCAGGGAAAATGCTGAGAAGTTCAGGATAGGTATGACCGGAAAAGCTTGCCGTCTCAACCGTGGTGATAGTGGTTGGAATGTCAAAGACTCTGGCAGATTTTGCCAAGGCAACAACATTGTTCTTCAGAACCTGCCGGTCTATCGATTGTACGCCGAAGGCCATCTGCGGCTGGTGGTCGATAAAAATGAGCTGACAATTCTCCGGGGTCAGTAGGTCAAGTTTGCTCAACATCTTTTTTTCCTCAAGTCGCAAGGATTAAATCCAGTGATTTAAAGCCAAATATGGCAATATCCCGCCCAATATTAGGGAGATTCGCCTTCCATCTATTTGTATGGTACATTAACAATTATTGTAAAGTAGGCACCTTTTGGTAAGTAAGGAACCAATAATGACAAAAGATGTGTCCTCTGGTGCGGCAGTCTCACGGGGCTGTCCGCTTGACCGGGTACTTCGACTGCTCTCGGGCGAGTGGACAACTCACATTCTTTGGGTTCTCAGTAAGAACGGCCCGACCCGCCACGGGGAACTTCGACGTTTGGTCGAAGGCATTTCCTCGAAAGTTCTGACTGACCGACTACGGATGCTTGAAGAAGAAAACATCGTTTTCCGAGATTATGAGCCGACCGTCCCGCCCAAAGTAACCTATGGGTTGACCGAACTTGGCCTGGAGCTCGACCAGACGCTGCACGCAATTGAGGATATTGCCAAGCGCTGGTCATGAACGCTGTGATATCGGCTTTCTGCTAACAACCGGCCAATGGCCCCCTGCGTAGTTCCCTGTGAAGAATCCGGACGTCTATGATTTGGCTGTGGTTTCCGCTGATTTGAAGTAAGGGGATTTGCAAGAAAACGTAGTTTTGGCGGTCGTTTTCTTGCGATTTGGGATTCATTTTCCGGCCCATTTGTGATTCCCTGAAGGCGTTCAATTCGGGGGTTCGAATGCGACCGAAACAGCAGCAGAAGGCGCGGCATGACGATCTTTTCCGCGCCCGTCTCGATCAGATCATCAACATGAAGCACGAGCTTGTCGCCCTGGCGGACAAGATCGACTGGGCCTGGCTCGACGAGGAGCTTGCGGGGTGTTTTTCCGACCACGGCCGTCCGGCGGAGCCGGTGCGCTTCATGATCGGCATGTTCCTTTTGAAACACACCTACGGGCTGTCGGACGAGCAAGTGTGGGACTGCTGGGTGCATGACCCCTATTTCCAGTACTTTACCGGCGAGGAGTTCTTCCAGCACGAGCTGCCCCGGGAGCGCTCCGGGATGAGCCATTGGAGGAAGCGCATCGGCGATCGCCTGGACGTTCTTTTGCAGGAGAGCCTGCGCCTGGCCCACGACACCGGCGCCTTGAAGAAGAGCGATCTGGCGCGGATCACCGTCGATACCACGGTGCAGCCCAAGAACATCGCCTTCCCGACCGACGCCAGGCTCCTGGAGACGGCGATCCGCCAGCTGGGCAAGCTGGCGCGGGAGCAAGGCGTGCCGCTACGCCAATCCTACAGGCGGGTCGCCAGGCACGCCGCCATGATGGCCGGGCGCTACGCCCACGCCAAGCAGTTCAAGCGCATGAACAAGCAGGTCAAGTTCCTGCGCACCCGCCTGGGCCGGCTGATCCGCGATATCCGGCGCAAGACCGAGAGCGACGAGAGGCTTCGGGAGATCTTCGCGCTCCCCTTGAGTAAGGCCATGCAGATCCGCTCACAGAAGCAGCGTCAACGCGGCTGGAAGCTCTATTCCTGGCACGCGCCCGAAACCGAGTGCATCGGCAAGGGCAAGGCCCGGGCGCCTTACGAGTTCGGCGTCAAGGTCTCGCTCACCACCACCAACAAACGCTGCAAGGGCGGCCAATTCATTCTCCATGCCAAGGCCCTGCCCGGCACCCCCTATGACGGCCACACCCTGAAGGAAGTGATCGAGGAGACCGAGGCGCTGACCGGCCGCGAGATCGAGCGGGCCTATGTCGACAAGGGCTATGTCGGCCACAATGCGCCAAGGCCCCACCGGGTCTTCCGCTCGGGGCAAAAACGCGGCGTCCACGGCCAGATCAAGAAGGAGCTCCGACGGCGATCGGCCATCGAGGCGGTGATCGGTCATTGCAAAACCGACGGCCATCTCGGCCGCAACTTCCTCAAGGGAACAGACGGCGACCGGATCAACGCCGTCATGAGCGCCGTCGGCTACAACCTGCGCCTCATCCTCAAGTGGTTGAGGAAACTTTTGCCCAAAATCATCGCCGCCATATGGACCGCGATAACTCCCCGATCAATGCTCAAACAGGCTTCTTAACAGCGGACTGCGTACGGGCTGTTTTATTCCAAAAGCAGGCATGGTAGTGAAGCGACATGCTAGCGGCCTGCGGCTGGACGCCATAGGCAGGACTGCTTATTCGCACTTGAACGTCTGAATTTGCAATTCTCACCTTTCAGCCCTCAAGGATTGAGCATATTTGCGCGCAGCTGGCTATGGTGCTGATCGTTGCCAGGGATGCAATGGTCGCCTCATGCGCGCTGTCGCTGAAAGCCGCGCAGCCATCCTCGAGGACCACTGTCTGAATGTCGCGGACATGGGCATCGCGCACGGTAGAGGCAACGCCGCCATTGGTCACGATGCCACCGACAACCAATGTTTTGATGCCCGCACGGTTGAGAACCCATTCGAGCCTGCTCTGATAAAAGGCTGAAAAAGCTACTTTTTCCACCGTTATATCTGCTGGTTTCAATTCATCGATCAGTGCCTGGCCGAAAGAACCGGGCGCGAAATCCCCGGCGCCGAGAAAAGGACGCAGTGCTTTCAGATGAGGCGATATCAGCGGTGCCCCGCCCCTGCCCGGCACCAGCGTGAAATGGGTTGAAACGATCCAGCCTCCCGCCGCACGCATGGCATCGGCCACAGCCTTCAGCCGCGGCGGCAGCGCAGCGATGGCGGCGCAGGATTGACCATTTCGCCCATAAGCCCCTTCGGGGTGCAGGAAATCGTTCTGCATATCCACCAGCAGCAGCGCCGTCTGCGCGGCATCGATCGTCAGCATGGTCAGCCCTCTCCTTGCATGCGGGTAATGATCAGATTTCCGAAGCGATCCACCTCCCCCTGCAGGCCCGGTTCGATAAAGATCGTCGCATCCGGCTGTTCCAGCATGGCCGGGCCGGGGATGCGTGCGCCGGCAGGCAGGCGCAGCCGGTCATAAATGACAGAATCGAAATAACGCCCGTCAAACCATACCTTGCGGCGGGCGATACGGGCATCTTCCGGTTCCGCCCCCTCCTCCGGGGCCAGCAGGGACAAATCGAAACGCCGCCGCCGGCCGATGGCCGCAACCCGCAGGTTGAGCACCCGGGCCGGAATTCCCTCCAGCGGCTGGCCATAGACCGCACGGTAACGATCCTCGAATGCCTTGAGGATGGCTTCCCTACCAATGCGGAAATCCTCATATACGGAATCGCCGTCAGGCAGGGGCACATTGACCGTATGGGTCTGCCCCTGATAGCTCATATCCAGTTCGAAAAGCATATCCTTTCCGGCGAAGGCAATACCGGATCCTTCCAGCAATGCGATGCCCCTGGCCGCCAGGCTGCGAAAGCGGCGGTTCAGCGCATCGATATCCAGATCGCCGAGCGATACGTTCATTGTCTGCACGAAATCATGGCGCATATCGGCGATGGTACAGCCCAGGGCGCTGTTGATGCCCGGGTATCGCGGCACCAGAGCGCCCTGCAACCCGACCTCGCGGATCAGCGCACCGGTATGCAGCGCCCCGCCGCCGCCGAAAGGCATGGCGGTGAATTTCTTTGGATCGTGGCCGCGTTCGATCGACACCAGACGGATGGCCCCGGCCATTTTCGAATTGGCCACCCTGATGATCGCCTCGGCCGCTTCCATGATGCCAAGTCCCAAAGGTTCGGCCACATGCGCATCGATGGCGGCCCTGGCTCCTTCCTCATCCAGGCGTTCCAGCTTGCCGCCGATCGGGCGGGCGGCATTGATGCGACCCAGAACGAGATTGGCGTCGGTCACCGTCGGGCGGTCGTTGCCAAGCCCGTAGCAGACCGGGCCAGGATCCGATCCTGCCGATTCCGGGCCGACCTGCAGCAATCCGCCACGATCGACCCAGGCGATGGAGCCGCCCCCGGCGCCGATGGTGGTTATCTCGATCATCGGGGTGCGGACGGTCATGCCGAAATCGATATTGGTCTGCGCCGCCAGTGCACTGACCCCATCCGCCACCAGCGAGACATCGAAGCTGGTGCCGCCCATGTCACAGGTGATGATATTGGGAAACCCGGCCGCATCAGCGATATAAGCACTGGCGATCACCCCTGCAGCCGGACCGGAAAGTGCCGTGCGGATCGGCAGGCGACGGGCGGTGTCCACAGTCATCACCCCGCCATTGGACTGAACGATGAGAATCTGCCCCGTGAAGCCGCCATCCTGCAGGGCCGTTTCCAGACGGTGCAGGTAATTGCCGACCGGCGGCTGCAGATAGGCATTCAGCGCGGTGGTCGAACTGCGCTCGAATTCCCGTATTTCCGGCAGGATATTCGAAGATATCTCCACATGTTCATTGGGCCAGACGGCCCGCACGGCCTCCAGCGCCTTTTGCTCGTTCGCGGGATTGGCATAGGCATTGATAAAAACGATGCAGAGCGACTCGACGCCGGCCGCCAGAAGCTGCCTTGCCGCGTTCTGAACCTCCCCGGGATCGACGGGGGTGTGAACCGTGCCGTCGGCCAGAATGCGTTCGCTCACCTCCAGTCGCAGATTGCGGGGAATGACCGGTTCGAACTGGCCCCACAATCCCCAGGTATGGGGGCGGTCGCGACGGCGCATTTCCAGCACATCGCGAAAACCCTGCGTCGTGATGATGCCGGTTTTCGCCCCCTTGCGTTCAAGCAGGGCATTGGTGCCGACCGTGGTGCCGTGAACGACGGTGGCAATGGTCGCAAAATCGTCCACATGGCGCCTGATTCCCGCAATGAAGCCTTCGGCCTGATTGCCCGGTGTCGAAGGAACCTTGGCAACAGCACAACGGCCGGAGATTTCATCGAGGAAAAACACATCGGTAAAGGTACCGCCGACATCGACACCGATGACATAACGAGGCTTGGATTCGGTCATGAGCTGGCTGCCTTGCGAATTTCCTGTGTTCGTTCCAGATCGGCTTTTCCATCGTCATCGATGACAACGCCATAATCCTTCAGGGCCCGTTCGCGGCTGACGAAACCGAGGGCCACATCCTGGACCACCGCCTCCGGCGCGCGTTCCGAAGGCGGGCCATAACCGCCGCCGCCGGGCGTTTCCAGATGCAGGCGCTGGCCCCTGGAGATTTTGATACCGACCATTTTGGAGACCATCGGCGGGATATGCGCCCCATCTTCCTGTTCGTAGGAAAAACGGTTCAGCGCCCCGGCCCCGCCGCCCAGAACGCCCGGCGGAGGAAACTTGCCGCGCTCGCCGAACAGAAATACATCTGCCTGTTCCTCCAGCAGTTCGATTTCATAAATCGCGCCCAGGCCGCCACGATGGCGCCCGGGACCGCCGCTGTCGGGGCGAAGCGCCCATTGGGTGAACATCACCGGATAAGCGGCTTCGAGAATTTCCGCCGGCGGAATCGTTGCCGTCGAAATCGGTGCATTGCCATGGTTGAGCCCGTCCCCTCGGGGATGGCCGCCATGACCGCCGCCGAAAAAGCTGAACATCACCCAACGGCCGCCGCCCTTGCGGTGCCCAGCCAGGGAAAGGGCGTTGATCGTGCCATAGGCGCAGCCGTTGACCCGCTCGGGCGCTACCTCGGCCATCGCGCAGAAGATCACGTCAATAATGCGCAGAATGGTTTCCGTATAGCCCCCCACCGGTTTGGGGGCCCGGACATTCAGCAGGGATCCTTCGGGGATGATGGTCTCCACCGGCTCCAGCACCCCGGCATTGGCAGGCACTTCGGTAAACAGATGCTTCAGCGCCACATAGACCGATGCGACGGCGGTCGACAATGCAATGTTCACCGGCCCGGCACAGGCCGGCGAGCTGCGGGAAAAATCGAGACGCATCCTGTTTCCCTCGATCGTGAGATCGAGCGCAATCCTCAGCGGTACATCGTCGATACCGTCATTATCGAGGTAATCCTCCGCCGACCAGGTGCCATCGGGCAATTCGGCAATATTCGCCGCCATCATGCGCGCGGCCCGCCGCCGCAGTTCGCCGAGCGTCGCGGCCACCGTTTCATCGCCATATTCATCGAGCAGCGCCGTCATCCGGCGCATCCCCAGATCCAGCGCGTTGATCTGGCCGTGCAAATCCCCGTACAGGCTGCCCGGCAGGCGGGAATTGGCCTGAAGAATATCGATCACATCCTGCTGCAGCACGCCGCGGCGAAACAGTTTTACCGGCGGGATCAGCATGCCTTCCTGAAAGCATTCCGTCGCCACGGGATTGTAATTTCCCGGCACATTGCCGCCGACATCATGCCAATGCCCGACGGATGCGAGATAACAGAAGATATTTCCCTTGCGGAAAAAGGGCCTGACCAGACGAAAATCCGATAAGTGAGTCCCGCCTTCATAGGGATCGTTGAAGATGTAAACATCGCCATCTTCCAGATCGCCATCCCTGGCCGCCTTTTCGATCACGGCCCTGACGGCGAAAGACATGGCACCGACGAAAATCGGCAATCCCGATTTTCCCTGAACCAGGGTGTCGCCGGTTTGCGCATCATATAACCCGTGCGAGGCATCGTGTGCTTCGGCAATGATCGGATTGAAGGCACTGCGAAACAGCGTCGCATCCATTTCATCGGCAATCTGTTCCAGCCGTCCCTTGAGAACGGCAAGGGTCACAGGATCGATATCAGTCATCGTTTTCCCCGAAATTGGCGGCATCGTAAGCTGCGCCGAGCGCCAGCATTTCCTCGGTACCGAGCAGATCGTTCAATCCCCTGAAATCCAGCATCCGCTCCTGAAAGGGCGTGTTGGAGCCATGAGCCCGCAGGCTCTGCAGATAATCCTGCATCGTCCGGGCCAGGGCGCGGACCATGCCGCCAGGGAAAATTACCAGCGAATAACCTATCGCCTGCAGCTCATCCGCCGATTTCTGGGGTGTGCGCCCTCCCTCGACCATATTGGCCATCAGCGGGACCCGGCCCCTGAAACGCTCCGCAATCGTTTCCATTTGTTCGCGCGATTGCGGTGCCTCGATAAACAGCATGTCGGCGCCGGCCTCCGCATATCGTTCGGCGCGCTCCAGCGCGGCATCGAATCCCTCCACGGCGATGGCATCGGTGCGGGCGATAATCATGGTTTCCGCCTTCCTGCGGGCATCGAGCGCCGCCCTGATTTTCCCGATCATTTCCGCGGGGGAAACCAGGGTCTTGCCGCCGAGATGGCCGCAACGCTTGGGCAGGGTCTGATCCTCGAGCTGAATGGCGGCCGCCCCCGCCGTTTCGAACAGACGCACCGTCCGCATGACATTGAGCGCATTGCCGAAACCCGTATCGGCATCGACGATGATGTTCAGATCGCTGCGTTCGGTGATGACAAGCAGGGTTTGTGCGACCTCGCTCATGCTCACCAGCCCGATATCGGGGCGGCCGAAGCGGGTATAGGCGATGGATGCGCCGGACAGATATGCCGCATCGAAGCCCGCACGGGCGCTCATCACGGCGCCGAGGGCATCGAATATCCCCGGTGCGACGGTGATGTCGGGACCGGCAAGCAATCTCCGCAATGGGGGATGGGTGGTCATGTCTCAGCATCCTTTCCGCTGATGGCAGAGCCGCTTTTTTCCAGATACGGAACCAACCCGCCCGCCTGCACCATGGCCAGCAGACGCCCGGGCAGGGCTTCCGCTGCATAATCTTCATTCCGGCTGCAATTGCGGACGATCCCTGCCGCCGCATCGGCAGCGATGATGTCGCCGGGGCGGATCCGTCCTGCATCGGGGCAGGTCAGCGCGGCGATGCCGAAATTCAGCGCGTTGCGGAAGAAAATTCCACCAAAGGATTTCGCCACCAGCAGCCGCACCCCCAAATACTGCAGGGCCTGCACCGCCTGTTCCCGCGATGAACCGATACCGAAATTCTCCCCGCCGACGACCACATCGCCTTCGCGCACATAAGCGGCAAATTCCGGATCGACCGCCTCCAGGCAATGCGCGGCCAGTTCCTCCAGCGGGCCTTTCATGTAAAGGCCCGGGGCCAGGACATCGGTATCGATATCGTCGCCGAACACCCAGGCCCGGCCGTAGCTTTGCATCATGCGCTTTCCCCCAGCAGCGGACGGGGATCGGCAACAGCGCCCGCGACGGCGCTGGCCGCCACCGTATAGGGCGAGGCCAGATAGACCCGGCTTCCCCGCCCGCCCATACGCCCCTTGAAATTGCGCGCGGTTGAGGAAATGCACACCTCGCCATCCGCCAGGACCCCGGCCCCGTAACCCGCGCAGGCGCCGCAGCCCGACGGCATGAGAACGGCCCCGGCCTCCAGCAAGGCCGCCAGCGTGCCGTCGGCTGCCGCGGCCGCGGCGATCAGCCGCGAGGCGGGTGCGACGAGAAGGCGGGTGTTTTCGGCAACCCGCCGCCCACGCAGAACGGCGGCGGCCATGTGCAGATCCTCCAGCTTGGCGCCGGTGCAGGCACCGATATAGGCCTGATCCACCCGCAGCCCCTCATATTCGTTCACGGGCGCGGCATTGGCCGGGGAATGGGGTGCCGCAACCTGAGGCGCCAATGCCGATGCATTGACATCATGAACCTGCCGGTACCCGGCATCGGCATCGCCCTGCCAGTGGGTAAAATCGCCGGGATCGCCGCCAGAGGCACGAATATAATCCGCCGTTACCTCATCGGCGGCGATCAACCCGGTCTGGGCACCGAGTTCGGCGGCCATGTTCGCCAGTGTCATCCGCTCCGCCATCGGCAGCGTCCCGATGGCGCTGCCCGTATATTCCACCGCCTGATACCGCGCCCCGCCCATACCAAGGCGGGCACAAAGATGCAGCACGACATCCTTGGCCGAAACACCCGGCGCAAATGTCCCATCGACCCTGATGCATATCGTGGCGGGAACCCTGATCCAGGTTTCGCCGCTGACCAGCACCCCGGCCATGTCGGTTGCCCCGACACCGAACATGAAACAGCCAAAGGCCCCGCCGGTCGGCGAATGGCTGTCGCCGCCGACCACGAACATGCCAGGCCGCAGGTGCCCCCGTTCCGGCAGCACCACATGGCAGATGCCTTGCATGTCATAAAAATGGCGGATACCGTTTTCTGCGACCCACCGGCGGGTCAGATCCAGAATGGCCGCGCTTTGCGCATCGACCGCGGGAACATAATGATCGGATATGACCACCACCTTGTCCGGATCCCAAACCCGGGCGCCCAGCCGCTCCAGAAGCGGTTCGATCCGCCGGGGCCCGCCGCTGTCATGCATCATCGCCAGATCGACAGTGCAGGTAACGATCTCACCCGGCGCGACCTGTTGTCGTCCGGATGCACGGGCAATGATTTTTTCGGCCAGTGTCGCGCCCATGGTCATCACAGCCCCAGATAGGATTTCTTGAGCTCCGGATCGTCCAGCAGATCCGCCGCGACACCCGAAAGCACTATGCAACCGTTTTCCAGCACATAGGCCCGATGGGCGATTTCAAGCGACTGCATGACGTTCTGCTCCACCAGAAAAATCGACAGACCCTGCGCATTGAGACGCTGTATCAGGGCGAACATCTCCTCCACCAGCAATGGCGAAAGTCCGAGAGAGGGCTCATCGAGGATCAGCAGCCGTGGCTCGCCCATCATGGCGCGAGCGATGGCCAGCATCTGCTGTTCACCGCCTGAAAGGGTGCCCGCAAGTTGATCCAAGCGTTCCCGGAGGCGGGGAAAAGTCTCGGTCGCCCGCTCCAGATTCTCCTCACGCCGGGCGCGGCCACGGCGGTAACTGCCCAATTCAAGATTGTCGCGCACCGACAGGTTGGGGAAAATCCGCCGGC
This sequence comes from Sneathiellales bacterium, assembly GCA_026992315.1. Taxonomy (GTDB): domain Bacteria; phylum Pseudomonadota; class Alphaproteobacteria; order Minwuiales; family Minwuiaceae; genus JALXAG01. The sequence continues at coordinate 14,482 of JALXAG010000088.1, forward strand.
CTTCAGGCACCTGTATGATCCCCATTTCAACGATGACCTCTGAACGCAGGCCGGAAATATCCTTTCCCTCGAACAGGATCCGGCCTTCACGGGGGCGGAGAATGCCTGAAACCGCATTATTCAGGGTCGATTTCCCGGCACCGTTACTGCCGAGCAGCGCGACGATCTCCCCGGCCCCGATATGCAGATCGACACCGTGAAGAACCTGCATCTGCCCGTAGCCGGCATGAAGGTTTTCGATCTCAAACACCGTCGGCCTCCCCTGCGATGGCGATGCGCGCCGCAGCGCCATGGCCGAGATAGGCTTCCACCACCTCGGGGGCGCAGGTGACCTCCTCCGGCGTGCCACGGGCGATCATTTCCCCCTGATTGAGGACATAGGTGTAATCGGAGAGTTTCATAACCGCCTGCATCACATGTTCGATCAGCAGGATGGTGACCCCGGCATTGCGGATGTCCCGCACCACGCCGATCAGTTCCCGGACCTCGGTTGCATTCAGCCCGGCCATCACCTCGTCGAGCAACAGCAGTTTCGGCTCCGTCGCCAGGGCACGGGCCAGTTCCAGCCGCTTGCGTCCGGCAATGGTCAGGGCGCCGGCGGGCTGATCCAGCATCTTCTCCATCCCGGTCAATGCCGCCACATCGGCCGCCTTTTCGAGCGCTTCGCGCCGCCCGGCAATGCGGGTATGGGCACCGACGGCGATGTTTTCACGCACACTCAGATTGACGAAGGGCTGAACCACCTGAAAAGTACGCACCAGCCCCAACCGGCATATCTGGTGCGGCCGCAGCCCGCTGATTGGCGTTCCATCGAAACCGATATTGCCCGCATCCGGCTTCAGAAATCCGGAGATAAGGGCAAAAAGCGTCGTTTTGCCGGCACCGTTCGGGCCGATCAGGGAAACGATGCACCCCCGCTCCACCACCAGGCTGGCATTGCTCACCGCCTGCAAACCGCCAAAGCTTTTCGAGACATTGCGCACCTCAAGCATCGCGGCCTCCGCCGATGCGCTTGCAGACGGATTCCAGCAGCCCGGCAAGACCGCGCGGCAGAAAGGCCAGCACCAGAATAAGAATGCTGCCGAACAGGATCAGATCGATACCGGGGCGGTCTCCCATCGCCCGGCCCAGGGTTTCCTTGGCGATCTCGCCGATGCCATGAATGAAGAACGATCCCAGCAGCGGCCCGGCAACAGTGCCGAGACCGCCAATGATCGGCGCGAACAACGCCTCAACCGATTTACCGGTGCCATAGGCAATGCCCGGCTCGATATAGAGAAATTTCTGCACATAATAGATCCCGGCCATGGCACTGATCGCCGCCGCCAGACAGATCGCCCCCATCTTGACGCGAAAGGCACTGATACCCAGCGCTTCCGCGGCCTCTTCGTTTTCCCGCACGGCAACGAGCTGGGCGCCGAAACGGCTGCGCTCCATCCACCACGTCAGCGCACAGGCCACAATCAGAATGATAAGGATCGTGTAATAGAACCCGTAGCTGCGCAAGAAAGGATCGGAAAAATTGAACTGAAAGGCGGCAAGCGCCTGTGCCGGATCCTGATTGAGGGGCAGCTGCACGCCGCGCCCGCCTTCGGTCAGTGATTTCAGGGAGCGCGAAAGCACCAGGAACGCTTCGGAAAAGGCAAGCGTGATCAAGGCGAAATACGACCCTCTTAACCCATAGCGGAAACTGAGATAGCCGATAAACGCCCCGACGACGACCGTGCCGGCAACGGCAAACCACATGGCAGCCCAGGGGCCGATGCCAAGCTTGTATTGCAGCAGGGCCTGGATATAGGCGCCGGTGCCGAAGAAGACGGCATTGCCGAAGGAGTACTGACCGCCATACCCCCCCAGAATATTCCAGCCCTGCCCCAGAACAGCGACAAACAGGGTCAGTTCGAGAAAATCGATCCAGCGGGCGGAGGAAATGAAGGCGGGCACGGCGGCAAAAATCAACAGCAGCAGGGCCCAGCCTGTCATACGAACGCGATCGCTCATGACGACCCCTGCCCCGTCTTCTGACCGAACAGACCGTTGGGCCGGAACAGCAGTACAAGAATGAAGATGAGCGAAACCGTGATCAGCCCCAGGCTCTCGCCCAGATACAGACGGCCAAGCTGTTCCGTCACCCCGATCAGCAACCCGCCGATCAGCGCGCCGACGAAGCTGCCCATCCCGCCGAGAACGACGACCGTAAATGCAATCAGCACGAACAAGCTGCCGATCTGCGGGTGCACCGGATAGGTCGGCACCAGCAGGCTGGCCGCCGCCGCAACACAGGCAACGCCGATACCGAAGGTCACTGCGAAAATATGATCGACATTGATTCCCACCAGCCGCGCCCCCTGGCGTTCCCGGGCAACGGCACGAATGGCCTTGCCCGTATCGGTGCGGGTCATGAACAGCCACAACCCGCCGGTGATCAGCAGCGAACCGGCCAAGGCCGCAAGTTCGGGATACACCGCATAGGTGACGCCAAGATCGATCCCGTCCAGATCGTAGGGTACCCTGACCGACCGCTCTGTGGCGGTGAAAAAGAACAAGGCACCGTTTTCGATCACAATGGCGATGCCGAGAGTGACCAGCAGAATGATCTCATCCTTGCCATGGCTCGCCCATCCGATCACATAGCGCTGAAGCCCGTAGCCGAAGAAAAAACCGGCAGGAACGATAACCAGCATCGCCAGATAGGGGTCGATACCGAAATAGCGCCAGAGAAAATATACCCCGTACATGGCCAGCATCAGCAACGCCCCATGAGCGAAATTGATGATATGCAGGACACCATAGATCAGGGTCAGCCCCAAGGCGACCAGGGCATAGATGGAGCCCAGAAAAACGCCGCTGATGGCAGAGCCGAGAACCGTCTGCCATCCGTATAGCGGTATCGACAGGCCGAAAAGTTCCATTGCTTGCGCCCAAAACCGTGAAGAACAGGAAGAACCCCGGCAGATCTCCCTGCCGGGGCATGCGCATCAGGCCGGACGCGGAAACACGGCCTTTGCCTGCGCATAAGTTTCCGGCGCTATGACCAGAATTTCCTTGCCCAGCACCTGGGTAACGAGCGGGCGCGCCCCTGTATTCTGACCATTGACCATCCTGGTCGGGCCATAGGGCATGATGCTGCCCGCCCAGTTGCTGGCGGCCATGGCCTCGATGATCTTGCCCCGGTCGGCAGATGCCGCCCGCTCGATCGCATCGGCGGTGAACATCATCGCCGTATAGGCCAGGAACACTTCGTAATTGAAATAGAGGCCCGCCTCCTCGGTCTTTTTCTTCAGGGCCAGCGCTTCGGGATTGCGCGGATCGAACCAGTGATTGCAGTCCATCACATATTGGGCGGCATCGGGGAATTCGGCCAGGAAGCGGTATTGCGACGATGCCCCGCCGAGCACCGAATAGATCGCCTTCGGCTGCACCTTCTGGCGCTGCAGGGTGCGCAGGAACAGCACGCCTTCATTGTAATAATGCGAGGGAATGACCACATCGGGATCGATTTCCTTCAGGCGCAGGACGATATTGCGGAAATCCTTGTTCGGTGTCGGATGCGACAGCACCTCGACCACCTCGATCCCGGCGGGTTTCAGCCCCCTGGTCATGATCTTGGCGATACCGGCGCCGAAACCGGTGGTTTCCTCATTCACGATGGCCACCGTCTTCACCGGACTACCCGCCGCCTTGTTGATGTTCAGGAAGTTTTCGACCCCGGCCTTGGTAATGGCCCCGAAACCGGGACCGAAACGGAAGGTGTTTTCCAGTCCGCGGCTGACGATCTTGTCGCTCACGCCGACATCGACGACGTGCGGAATACCGTATTTCGCAGCCGCCTGCGTCGTCGCCAGACAGATGTTCGAAGCATAAGCCCCAACGATGGAAGAAACGCCGGCCTCATTGAATTTCTCGACCACGGCGGCGCCTATTTCCGGTTTTGACTGAGCATCGCCCAACACCGCTTCCAGCCTGGCGCCACCCATCGATTTTATACCGCCGCCGGCATTGATCTCCTTCAGTGCCGTCACGGCACCGAAACGTGCCTGGGAACCGGAATACTGCGCCCAGCCGGTCACCGGATGAACGATGCCGATCTTGATGTTTCCCGCTGCGCGGGCGACATAGGGAAAGCCGCCGATGCCCGCGGCAACGGCCGTCGCCGCGGCCCCCGCCATCTTGATGAAATCACGGCGTGATCTGTTTGTTTTTATCTTGCTCATTTTTTCCTCCCTGTTGCGGCACCATCCGGTGCCTTGCGGATCAGTCCCCGCTCATCGACCAGGATCTGGTCGTCTCATCCCCCACCCGCGACAGCATCATGCGGTACTGATAGCGATCCGGGCGGTATAGGGCCGTAATGAATTCGACTGGCCGCTGCTGCTGGTCGTAGACAATGCGTTGAATGCTCAGGAGCGGCGATCCGAGTTCCAGTTCCAGGGCCGATGACACCTCGACATCCGCCAAAGTGGCACTGATCGTCTGTTCGGCCCGGCTAACGACCACGCCCGTGCGTTCCAGCAACGACAGCAACGGCCGGCTGGCCAGATCGTCGCGACTGTAGGAGCGGCCGATATCTTCCGGCACATAGGTCGTCAAATGCGAAAACGGCTCCCCCTCCAGGCAGCGGACACGCACGGCCCTCTGTACCAGACAATCGCGGTCGCATTGCAGGGCCCGGGCCGCCTCGTTATCGGGATGGACATAGCTGAAGGAAAGCAGCCGGACCTCGGTCTCCAGCCCCATCGCCAGCAGGTTTTCCAGCAATCCTTCGACACTGGCACGCACCGGCGGCGCCGGCGGACGATAGATCACCCGGGTGCCCCGACCGCGCTCACGCTTGACGAAGCCGTCCTCGGCCAATTCGTTCAGCGCCCGCTTGGCCGTGATCCGGGATACGCCGAACATTTCCGCCGTTTCCTGCTCGCCCGGGAAAGAGGAATCGAATGAGTACTCACCGGTCAGGATCTTGTTGCGCAAAACCAGATAGACCTGATGATACAGGGGCGTGGGCAGCCTTTCGTCAACCAGCGCCGTTTTCTGCCTGTCCGCCACATCCCTGGCCGCATCGACCATGCCGCCCCCTTCCTTCCGCTTATGATGACAGAACGCCGCCCCACCAAATGCATGGGATGGGACATTGCGGCCTGCCGGATTGCAGTATTAAATGATATAAAGATATATTATTAGGTCAGAGTCAACCCTTCTCATCCACGAGGTACCGTTATGCCCATCATCACCGTGACCCTGATCGCAGGTTATGACCGCAGCCTGCGCACGGCGCTGGCAACAGCGCTGACCCGCACCGCCTGCACCTTCACCGGTGCGGATCCCGACGGGGTGACGGTGGTTGTCAATGAAGTTGCGGCAGAAAATTACATGCGCGGCGGCAGGCACAGAACACCCGGCAGGCCGCCCAGGCGCGGCAGCGATATCGTGCATGATTACCTGGCTGCCATGGAAGCGCGCGATCTGGACAGGGCCGGCGATTTCCTGGCAGCGGATTTCACGATGATCTTTCCCGGCGGCAGGAAGTTCCGCACCCTGGAGGAATTACGCGACTGGGCGGCAACCAGATATCGCCGCATTGCCAAGGATTACGAACAATTCGATGAAATCCCCGGCGAGGGCGGCAGCATCGTTTATTGCCATGGCACCCTGCGTGGCGAATTCCCCGATGGCACCGCCTTCAGCGGCATTCGTTTTATCGACCGCTTCGAAATAGTGGCGGAAAAACTGACCCGCCAACAGGTTTGGAACGATCTGGGAGAACATCTTATCGGCAGGTGAGCCCCTTATGCGGATGCCGCCATGGCACCGTCGTGAAAATGCCGGGCCAGTTCATCGACCGCCTCGATGATCGCATCGACGGTCGCCTCCCCCATGGCATAATGCAGGCTCAAGCGCACCCAACCGGGCCTGGCGCTGTCATCGCCCGAGAGAACGGTCTGACGCAGCCGTTCCGATTCCTGCTTGCCGATGCCGAGCAGACGATGCCCGTAAGGCCCCGCACAGACACAACCACTGCGCACCTGGATGCCATAACGGTCGCTCAGCGCCCGGGAAAAGACCCGGTGACAAACGGCATGCCCTGCGGCATCGCGGATCAGGAAGGAGAATATCGGCAAACGGTCGGGCCTGTCGTCACCCAGCAACTGCAGCGCCGGGTGGGAGGCCCAGCGGCGCATGGCCCGGGTCATCCAGGCCTGCTCGCGCGCCGCAATCAGATCCGTGCCGACCGCCTGCTTGACGGCAAAGGCCAGCGCGGCGCGAATATCGCCGATGATGTTCGGCGTGCCGGCCTCCTCGCGCCCGATCAGATCGTCGAGATAATCGTGCCGCCACGGCGAAACGAAGGACACGCTGCCGCCGCCCGGACGGGTCGGGCGGGCAAGAACGGCAACGTGCCGCTTCACCACCAGCACGCCCGAGGCCCCCGGCCCGCCGATGAATTTATGGGGAGAGAGGAACACCGCATCGGGCGCCGCGCCATCGGCCGGATTCATGTCGATCGGCAGATAGGGGCCTCCGGCCGCATAATCCCACAGGGCCAGGGCGCCATGACGCTTGAGCAGCCCGGTCACGGCGCCGACATCGCTGCATATGCCGGTAACGTTGGAAGCGGCGGAAAAGCTGCCGATGATCCGCCGCCGGCCCGCCTGTTCACGCAGAACCGTCTCCAGAACATCCAGATCGATGGCGCCACGATCATCCGCCGGAATTTCGACCACTTCAGCGGCGCTTTCCCGCCAGGGCAGAATATTGGAGTGATGCTCATACGGACCGATCAGCACCAGCGGCGGCCTGACATCATGAGCGAGATCGAGCAATTCGACCGTCTTGTTGATGGCCGCCGTCGCCCCCGCGCCGGTAAAGACGACCGCATCCTCATCCCCGGCATTGACCGCCCTGGCAATAAAGCGACGCGCTGCACGGCGCATTTCCGTAATCCGGCGCCCGCAATAGGAATCCTCGCTATGGCTGTTGGCATAGAAGGGCAGCACCCGGCGCAGAATATAGTCTTCCACCTGCATCAGCGCCCGCCCCGATGCCGTATGATCGGCATAGATCAAGGGATGGCTGCCGCCTTCACCCGGAATCTCCGCCCCCTCGCCAATCAGACCCTGGCGGATGGCCGCCAATGCGCCCTCGCCCCTGACGCCGCCGAGAACATCGGCAAAATCATGGTTGTCTGTGCTGGTCTTATCCATTTGAACCGATCCCTGCGATAATTATGCCGTTACCGAACATTATCTTCGGAAAAAGCGGAAAATCTTTCCCTATTTAGTGGAAATAACGGGTATTTTGTGGTCATATGATCGTATGATTGACGGTGAAATAGATCATATTGATGCGCGGATCCTGCAGTGCCTGCAGCAGGATGCCGGGCTGTCGCAGCGGGATCTGGCCGAACGGGTCGGGCTGTCGCAG
>JALXAG010000089.1 GCA_026992315.1 Sneathiellales bacterium
GGAAAACTTAGGACGATCAGCCCCGTCGACGGTTCCATTTATGTCGAACGGGATCTTGCCGGCGCGGCCGAAATCGATACCGCGCTGGATGCGGCCGTCAGGGCGCAGAAGGCCTGGCAGGAAACCCCGATCGAGGAACGTCAGGCCATCCTCGGCAAGGCGGTCGATGCCTTTCTTGCCCATGGCGATGAAATCGCCGAGGAACTGACCTGGCAGATGGGCCGCCCCGTTTCCCAGACACCGGGCGAGGTACGCGGTTTCGAGGAACGCGCCCGCCATATGATCGCCATTGCCCCGAAGGCCCTGGCGGACATCCGCCCCGACCCGCTCAGTGGCATGAACCGGTTCATCCGCCGGGTGCCCCTGGGTGTGGTCGCCATCATCGCCCCGTGGAATTATCCTTATCTGACCTCGGCCAACGGCGTCATCCCGGCGCTGATGGCAGGCAATGCCGTTATCCTGAAACATTCCCATCAGACGCCGCTTTGCGCCGAACGCTTTGCCCAGGCATTCGAGGAAGCGGGCCTGCCCGAAGGGCTTTACCAATATCTGCATCTGTCCCATGACGATGCCGAAACCCTGATGGCGGACAAGCGCGTCAATTTCGTCAATTTCACCGGCTCCGTTCCCGGCGGTCATGCGGTGCAGCGGGCGGTTTCGGGCAAATTCATCGCCACCGGGCTGGAACTCGGCGGCAAGGATCCCGGCTATGTCCGCGCCGATGCAGATCTGAACCACGCGGTGGAAAACCTCACCGACGGCGCCTTCTTCAATTCCGGCCAGTCCTGCTGCGGCATCGAACGCATCTATGTGCATGAAAGCCTGTTCAAGGATTTCACCGAAGCCATGGTCGAACTGGTCAAGGGTTACAAACTCGGCAATCCGCTGGAGGAGGGCGTCAATCTGGGGCCGATGGTCCGGGCCTCCTCGGCCGATTTCGTCCGCGGCCAGATCGAGGATGCCGTGCGTGCCGGCGCCCGGGCCCTGATCGACGAAAAGCTCTTTCCCGCCGCCGCCCCCGGCACCCCCTACATGGCGCCGCAGGTGGTGATCGACGTCGATCATTCCATGCGCATCATGACCGAGGAGAGCTTCGGCCCCGTCGTCGGCATCATGCCGGTGCGCTCGGACGAAGAAGCGCTCAGGCTGATGAACGACAGCGATTTCGGCCTGACCGCTTCCGTCTGGACCAGGGACGAGGAAGCCGCGCTCTCGCTCGGCGAAAAACTCGAAACCGGCACCGTATTCATGAACCGCTGCGACTATCTGGATCCGGCCCTGGCCTGGACCGGCGTCAAGGACAGCGGCCGCGGCTGCACCCTCTCCGTGCTGGGTTATGAAAGCCTGACACGCCCCAAAAGCTTCAACCTGCGCATCGCCATCTGATGCGCATATTGTGACGTGGATAAACCGATGAGCGATTATTCCGGCAACTGGAACTACCCCACCACCATCGTCTTCCGCCCCGGCGCGATCCGCGAACTGCCCGATGCCTGCCGCAGGCTCGGCATGCAGCGGCCATTGCTGATCACCGACGAGGGCCTGGCCGATCTGCCGATGGTACGCGAAACCCTGGCGATGATGGAGGAGGCGGGCCTGCCGACCGGGCTGTTCGCGGATGTGAAGGGCAACCCCGTCGGCGCCAATGTCGATGCGGGTGTGAAGGCCTACCGCAGCGGCCGCCATGACGGCGTCATCGCCTTTGGCGGCGGCAGCGGGCTGGATGCCGCCAAGGCCGTCGCCCTGATGGCCGGGCAGGACCGCCCCTTATGGGATTTCGAGGACGTCGGCGACAACTGGACCCGGGTGAAGGTGGACGGCATGGCCCCGGTGGTTGCCGTGCCCACTACATCGGGCACCGGCAGCGAGGTCGGCCGCGCCAGCGTCATCACCAATGAGCAAACCCACGAAAAGAAAATCATCTTCCATCCGCGCATGATGCCGGAAATCGTCATCTCGGATCCGGAACTGACCGTGGGTCTGCCGCCGAAGGTGACGGCGGCAACCGGCGTCGATGCCTTCGTTCACTGTTTCGAGGCATTGTGCGCCCCCGGCTTTCACCCCATGGCCGAAGGCATCGCCCTTGAGGGCATGCGCCTGATCGCCGAAGCCCTGCCCGCCGCCTACGACAACGGGCAGGACATTGCCGCGCGCAGCAAGATGCTCGCCGCCGCCTCGATGGGCGCGACCGCCTTTCAGAAGGGGCTGGGCGGGGTCCATGCCCTGGCCCATCCCATCGGCGCTGTCTACGATACCCATCACGGCCTGACCAATGCAGTGCTGCTGCCCTATGTCATGCAGGCCAACCGCGCCGCCATCGAGGATGCCATGCTGCGCCTCGGCCGCGTTCTCGGCCTGGACAATCCCGGCTACGATGCGGTTTTCCAATGGGTGCTTTCCTTCCGTGAACGCCTCGATATCCCGCACAGCCTGACCGATATCGGCGTCCCCGGCGAGCGTGCCGGCGATATCGGGGAAATGGCGGCACGCGATCCGTCCGCCGGCGGCAATCCGATCCCCCTTTCCCCGGCGGATTATGCCCGCATCTTCACCAGCGCCGTGGAAGGGCGCCTGTAGAAACCGGATTGTGACGGGCCGAACGATGAACGACATGCGCATCCTGATCGTCGAAGGCAACCGCGCCGATACCAATGCGCGTTCCCTTGCCGCCGGCGGCAAGGCAACGGGCGAAGGCTATGCCGATGTCCTGCGCGGGCTGGATGCGGCGGTCAGCCCGACCATCCTGCGACCGATCGAGGGGGAGCGCCTGCCCGCCGGAACCGCCTTGGGCGATTTCGACGGCATCGTCTGGACAGGCTCGGCCCTGAACATCTACGATCTCAACCCCGCCGTCCGCGCCCAGCTCGACCTGGCGGACGAGATTCTGAAAACCGGCATCCCCATTTTCGGCAGTTGCTGGGGGCTGCAGGTCATTGTCACCGCCCTCGGCGGCAAGGTTCGCCTCAACCCCAAGGGCCGGGAAATCGGCGTCGGCCGCTATATCCGCCAGACGGAAGCCGGACGGGCCCACCCTCTCTACCGGCACAAGCCGCAGACCTTCGATGCCATGACCGTTCACATGGACGAAATCGAAACCGCGCCCGAAGGGTCGGTGGTGCTGGCCGGCAATGCCACCAGCAGGGTCCAGGCGCTGGCGATCGAAAACGAACGGGTCGATTTCTGGGGGGTGCAATACCATCCGGAATTCAGCATCGGCGAAATGGCCGCCATCTTCCGCCGTTACGGTTCGCGACTTGTCGAGGCCGGTTTCTTCACAACGGAAGAACAGCTCAATGCCTTTGCCGACGACCTGGTCAGACTGGACAGCGACCCGGCCGCGAACTGGCACATCGCCTGGCGCTACGGTTATACGGATTGCGTGACCGATCCGCGAATCCGCCTGCGTGAACTGGACAACTGGCTGACCGCGAAGGTACGCCCGCGGGCGGGGCAGCGCCACGCGGCCGCCTGAATCTTCCCCTGTCACGAGCGCATTTGACATCTGCCGCCGCCCAATGCAGAACAGAGGCGCCTCCTATCGCGCATGCCAGAGGAAAAAATGCAGAACCATAACCTCTATGCCCTGTTCCAGAGCCGTTTTCCCGCCGATGAAACCGCCGCATTCATCGAAACCCCCGATGGCGAAACCATCCTGTACAAGGATATCGACCGGCTGAGCGGCCACTTCCTTGGATTGTTCGAGAAGCTCGGCCTGCAGGCCGGTGAGCGGGTCATCGTTCAGGTAAGCAAATCCCCGGCGGCCATGATGCTGTATCTGGCCTGTCTGCGCCATGGCCTGATCTATATCCCCCTGAACACGGCCTATACGGTGGCGGAGGTCGAATATTTCGCCCGCGATGCCGAACCGGCCCTGATCGTCGGCGATCCGGCGCGCGAAGCGGAATTCAACAATCTGCGCGACCGCCTTGGCATTGCCAATCTCTTCTTCCTCGATCCCCGGGGAAAGGGCAGCCTCATGCAGGCCGCGCTGGCGGAGGGGCCCCTTCAGCATACGATCGAACGCGGGGCGGACGATCTGGCGGCCATTCTTTACACGTCCGGCACCACCGGGCGATCGAAAGGCGCCATGCTCAGCCATGACAACCTCGCTTCCAATGCCCTCACCCTTCACGAGATCTGGGGCTGGCGACCGGGGGATGTGCTGCTGCATGCCCTGCCGATCTTCCATGTCCATGGCCTGTTCGTCGCCAGCCACTGCGCCCTGCTCAACGGTTCGAAAATGCTGTTCCTGCCGAAATTCGATCTGGAACGGATCATCGAACTGCTGCCCCAGGCAACGGTGATGATGGGGGTGCCGACCTTCTATACCCGCTTGCTGGGCGATGAGCGCTTCACCCGGGATCTGTGCCGCAATATGCGCCTGTTCATCTCCGGATCCGCACCGCTTCTGCCCGAAACCTTCCGCGCCTTCGAGAAACGCACCGGCATGGCCATTCTGGAACGCTATGGCATGACCGAGGCGGGCATGATCACCTCGAACCCGCTGGAGGGGGAGCGCATCCCCGGCACGGTCGGTTTTCCCCTGCCCGGGGTCGATCTGCGCATCGCCGATGAAAACGGCACCCCCCTGCCCGCCAATGAGATCGGCGTTCTCGAATTCAAGGGGCCCAATCTGTTCAAGGGCTATTGGCGCATGCCGGAAAAAACCGCCGAGGAATTCCGCGATGACGGCTTTTTCATCAGCGGCGATCTGGCCAGCCAGGATGAAACCGGCCGCGTCAGCATCGTCGGCCGCGCCAAGGATCTGATCATCAGCGGCGGCTTCAACATTTATCCGAAGGAAATCGAACTGCTGATCGACGAATTGCCCGGCATCGACGAATCCGCCGTTATCGGCGTTCCCCACCCGGATTTCGGCGAAGGCGTGGTGGCCGTGGTCGTCCCCAAGGAGGGCGCCGCCCCGTCCGAGGAGGATATCCTCGCCGCCCTGAAGGACAAGCTGGCCCGTTTCAAGCAGCCCAAGCGCATCTTCTTCACCGATGAATTGCCGCGCAACACCATGGGCAAGGTGCAAAAGGCCGTTCTGCGCGAAACCTACAAGGACAGCTTCAAGGGCTGAGCGCCGGCATTCCCGCGACATGAAAAACCGGGGGCGGAAACCGCCCCCGGCGCATTTGCGATGAGGGAGGGGATCACATGCCTTCGCCCTTCATCATGATCGACAGATGCTTTTGCGCGACCTTCAGGCCGCCTTCGCCCTTGACCCATGTGACCTTGCCGTCGCCATTGGCATCGATCCCGCCGGTCAGCGCCTTGGCCAGACGGTTGAGCTTGGCCACCATCGGCGCCGCCTCCGCCGCCGAGCCGGCCGCCTCGATCCTCTCGATCAGTGCGACCATTTCACGGGCACGGGCCACGGTGTTTTCCGCCGATGCCGCCACATGCTTACTATGAACCTTGACATTCTTGCTGGCATCGTCGGAGGCGGCGGCAAAATTGATATGTTTGGCCGCCCCCGAAGCCGCCCTGATCACCCCGTAGCCCAGCCCCGGACCATTGGCGATGCGCGAGGGATCCAGCGCATGCAGCACGTGATTGGCATGGGTTTTCATCCAGGCCAGATCATCGGGCCTGGAGGCGGCGAAACCCGCATGCTGGGCCGCGATCTTCGCCTCCTTCATCGCCGTTTCCAGCAACCCGATCTGGCCGGGCGTATCGGTCCAGCCGGTCGCGACATGGCCGATATGCGCATGCGCCCCGGGTGCGGCCATGGCCATATCCGCCATGCCCAGCCCCATCATCGCCGCCAGGGCGCCTGCAAGTATTTTGCCCTTCATCTCTCGTCCCCTTCGTGTTTCGCGGTTATCCTGGAATATGGTTACGATACGTTAACACCCCCGCTCATGGATTATTCCCCATGGCTGTAAAAAAACATTCCGCCGACGCCGATACCCTGCACCAGCCCGGGGGAAGAAGCCGCTTCATCATGCTTGTCAACCCGCGGGCGGGCGGGGGTGACAAACTGCCCCGGCAGGTTCGCGCGCATCTGAAGGGCTGCGGCTGTCACGTCAGGGAACTGGAGGCAAAAACCCCCGAGGAACTGAGCGCGCATGTGGCGGCCACCGGGCAGGCAGAAGCCGATGCCATCATCATCGCCGGCGGCGATGGCACATTGCGCACCGCCCTGCAGGCACAAAAGCGCCACAACCCGCCGCTGGCGCTGCTGCCCTGCGGCACCGCCAATGTCATCGCCCGCGATATCGGCCTGCCGCGCCGGGCCCGCGCCCTGGCCCGGATCTGCCGTCAGGGGCCGATCCGCCCGGTTCATGGCGGGCTGGTCAATGACACCCTGTTCCTGATGTCCGCAGGGGCGGGATTCGATGCCCGCGCGGTCGCCACCGTCAACCCGGCGCTGAAGCGGCGCACCGGGCGCCTGGCCTATCTTGCCGCCGCCATTGCCTTGCTGCGGCACTGGCCGGATGAGGGGCCTTACCGCATCGCCATCGACGGCGACCCGGAGGAAGAAGCCGCCTCCGCCATCGTGCTCAATACCCGCCTTTACGGCGGCGGTTTCATGCTCGACCCCGATGGGGGAATGGACAGGCCCGGCCTGCGGGCGATCCTGTTCCATGGCGGGCGTCGCCGGGATCTGCTGCGTTATGTTCTGGCCGGACTATCCGGCAGGTTGCGGCACCTGAAGGATGTGAGCTTCCGCCAGGCACGG
>JALXAG010000090.1 GCA_026992315.1 Sneathiellales bacterium
CGGGAAACCGCCGCCAGCAGTTCCGAGAGCGCCAGATCGACTTCGCCGCGGACGGAATAATCGCAGATCCCCGCGGCAACGGCCCGCCCGGGCTTGTTGGTCGGCTCCGCCCCGGTCAGAACGGTAACGACATCCGGCTGAATGGTGCGCACCAGATCGAACAATTCCGCCCCGTCCCAATCCTGGGCCGTGGCAAAGGTCAGGATCGACTGTACCGCCGCTACCACCTCCGGCGGATCGTCGCGCAGGCGCCGAAGCAGGGCGGTTTTCCATTCCGGCCCGAACACGCCGATATCGAACAGACGTACCCGATGGCCGTGACGGCGAAGATCGGCGGCCACCGTCAGCGGCTCCGCCGGCGAGACCAGACGACGGCGTTCGAAATCCGGGCTGGCGTCATCGCCCGCATCGTCCTGCGGCACCAATGGCGGAACAACGATCAATACATCCATGCACGGCCCCGGCTATTACGAATTCCCGCAGGCACTATATCCTGCCCGCGTCATTTTCACATCCACCACTTCACAAATCGTGAAGCTTCGCCGATTATCTCCTGTAGGATATACGGATGAGCGATATGGCCGATCACGACAACAGCGGCGGCAACGACGATGATGCATTGCCGCCCGCCTTTCACAGTATCGACAGTTTCACCGGCAATTTTCAGGAAGAAGCGGCGCTGGCACACCGCCCCTGCCCGGTCTGCCGGGGCGACTGGGGCCTGGCGGTCACCGGCTTCAAGGATTTTCAGTTTTTCAGCGACGATGCCCATGCCGCCAAGCGGGCCGATATCCGCACCGTGCGCTGTGCGGGATGTCATGCCCTGTATATGAACCCCTGCTATACGCCGCATGGCTTCGCCACCCTGTTCAGGGAAGCGGGCATGTCCTATGGTGCCTCGGGCATGCGCTACGAAGAACAGACCGCCTGGCTGCAGTCGCGCAACCTGCTGCGCCCCGGAATGCGGCTGATGGATATCGGCTGTTACGAGGGCGCCTTCATCCGCACCCTGCCGGAGGAGATCGCAACCATCGGGGTCGATATCGATGCCGGCGCCATCGACCGCGCCAGGGAAGCCTTCCCGCAGCCGGACAGGCAGTTCGTCTGCGGCGATTTCACTGATTTCACATTCGAGGGCACCGTCGATATCATGACCATGTTTCATGTGCTCGAACACCTGCCCGATCCGCGCCGGGTTCTGGCCAGGCTGCGCCTTCATGCGAATGCAGACACCCGGCTCGTCATTGAGGTTCCGGTTCTGGAACATGGCATAACCAACGATATCAACGGATTTTTTTCCGTTCAGCATCTGACGCATTTCAGCAAGACGTCCCTGGCGCATATGCTGGCGGCAGAGGGCTGGGCAATCCTCGAAGCCGGCATGCAGAAAGGCTATAACGGCTACCGCGTTCTCGCCGCCCCGGCCGGGGATATCGACATCCCCGCCCCCGATGCAGGCGATATCGCACGGCTGCAGCATTATCTTTCGGGCTGGTACGGGGCCGTGGCCGATATCTGCCGGCGCCTCGATCACAGCAGCATCGCCCGCCATTGCGTGATCTGGGGCGGCGGGCTTCATACGGAATTTCTCTATCAGCTTACGCCGCTGTTTTTCGGCAACCGCGCACGCCGTTTCCTGATCGTCGACAGCGACCCGCTGAAGCAGGGGGCAAGCTGGCGCGGCATCCCCATCGCCGCCCCTGCCGAGATACTGCCCCATCTCGATTGGCAGGAAACCAGCCTGATCGTCAGTTCCTACGGAAACCAGCAGGCCATCGCCGATGCCGCATTGGAATTAGGGGTATGTAAAGAAAAAATTATTTTATTATATGAACATATAGACCGTTATTGATTCTGTATGTCTGATTGGATCGGAGGCGGAGAATGAGCATACGCCAGGCTGTGGAAGGCGAAGCGGGCTATTACGACCGTCTCAGCCTCAGCGAAGAGGAACTCGCAACCTTCCGCGATTTCATCCGCCGGCAATATCTGGATGTCATCGCCAGAACGGCGCCCGATGCGCTGGAGGATTTCGCCGGGGCGCCGATGCGCGATTATCACCTGCATGCCCATCACATAGACCATGCCGCAACCTGGACCATGGAAGAGCGCATGCTGCCGCCCGAAAATGTCCGGGTGATCCGTGAAATGGCCTTCTTCAGGGCGTTGGAGGATGAATACGGCCCCTTGGGCATGACCGATCTCGACATGCCCGGACGCGGCGTCTATTGGCGCATCGTCCGCCCGGGC
The DNA here is from genome assembly GCA_026992315.1 of Sneathiellales bacterium. Lineage (GTDB taxonomy): Bacteria > Pseudomonadota > Alphaproteobacteria > Minwuiales > Minwuiaceae > JALXAG01. The sequence goes on from JALXAG010000090.1 coordinate 2,251, forward strand.
AGCAGCGATGTCGGCATGGTTCATGCGGATAAATGGTATTGGGATCTCGGCCACGGCACCATGCCCGAAGGGTTCGAGCGGCTGAAGATCTGGATCGCCATCGAAACCGAGCCCGGGCTCAACGGACTGGCCATGCTGCCCGGATCGCATCTGCGCGATGACTGGCAATACCATCCGGAATTCCGCGCCGGCTATGTCAAACCCCATATCGACGAGGATGTCGACAGCCTCGATCTGCAGCTGTTGCCGCTGGCCCCCAGCGGCATGGCGGTGTTTCACGATGCCATCCTGCATGCCGGGGTCGAAAACCGCGGCCGCCACACCCGCATCAGTGCCGAATTCACCGCCCTGTACCGGCCTTGAGCCTATGGCCGGCCATGGCCTCGGCCAGAACGGCGACGATGCGTTCGCCCCCCCGCCCGTCGATCAGCGCCGGGCCCTTGCGCGCCATCTCCTCCAGCGCCGCTTTATCCGCCAGCAATGCCAGGGCCGCTTCACAGGCGCGCCGGGCCGCATCGTCATCGTCGCCGGCGATGCATTTCGCCAATCCGGCATCGGCGAAGACCCCGGCCGAACGGGCCTGATCCTCATTCGGACAGATCAGCACCGACGGCGTGGCATGGGCCGCCAGTTCATAGGCACTGACGCCGAAAGCGGCAATGGCCACCGCCGCTTCAGCCATTAACGGGCGCATATCCCCGACCGCGCGGATGACATCCCAGTCATGGGGGCTTTGCTGCAATGCCTGCTCAAAGCGGGCATCGTCGCCATAGCCCGGCCCCAGTACCAGCGTCAGGCGCATCTTATCGGGCACGCTTTCCGGCATGGCGGCAACGATTGCGGCGCTCAACCCCCAGGGATCGCGCCCGCCCATGGTCACCAGCAACCGTTTGCGGGGCATATTGACCGCGCGCAGCGGCGGACGGCCCAGCACCACCCAATCCCATCCCACACGGCGTTCACCGCCGACCGATGCCTCCGCCGCCCCCGGCACCGGCGGATAGAAGGCGATATCGGCAAAAGGGCTGTTGATCCCCGGATCGTCGAGCGCGGCAATAAACACGCCCCGCCGCCGCCACGCATCGGCAAGGGAAGGCTCGACGGCCAGGCGGCTGTCGATCAGCACCGCGGCACAGGTTTCACCCGCCAATGCCGCATCGTTCCAGCGGTCGACGCAGCGGACCGGCAGGCCGCGTTCACGCAGCCAGGCGGCAGCCCCGGCATGGCGTACGGCAAAACGCACCCCATAGCCGCGGCCATCGCGCAATGCCCCGGCAATGGCGGCGCAGCGCGTCAGATGGCCATAGCCCATGTCGCCGCCGCCATCGGCCAGTATCAGGCACACCGCCTCCTGCTGGCCGACCGGCTTCTGCCGGACATGGCTGTTGATGCGCATCAGATCCGGTTCGCGGCGCAGCAGTGCCACCACATCGTCGATGCGCGCCAGCGGCGCCGGTACCTTCAGGCGGTCGTATACTTTTTGCAGAAAGGTGAGGTCGGCCGGCGTATCGACCGACAGGCGCAGCCCCTTCACCACCCGGTCGCGTTCGAAGGGGGCCAGAATAACGCGGGCGAAATCGGGATGATTGCGGAAATAACCGCTGACATGTTCGCGCGCCACCGCATCGTCGGCGGCTTCCGCCGCCAGCCGTTCGATCACCGCTCTCGACAAGGGTTCCAGCCCCTCGTCACAGACCGGACGGTCGGGATAACAGGCATCGTAACCGGGATTGGCCTCCAGCGTGCCGGTCAGCAGGTCGATCAGCTCCGGATCGATCAGCGGGCAATCGCCGGTGATGCGGATAACGATATCGGCATCGTAACGGCGTGCCGCCGCCACGAAACGGGAGAGAACATCGCGTTCATCGCCGCGAAGAACATCGACCCCCAGGGATTCGGCATATGCGGCCAGCGGATCGTCTTCCGCCGCGCTGCTGGTGGCGATAACGATGCGATCGACATTGCGGCAGGCGCGCAGCCGTTCGATGACATGGCGGATCACCGGCATGCCGGCCAGATCGGCCAGCACCTTGCCCGGAAAACGGGTCGACCCCATGCGCGCCTGCACCACGGCAACACGATGCGCCATTTTATCCTTCCCTCGCCGCTTCAGCGGCTTATTCTTCAAATCCCTTTAACCATAACAGCCTATTGTGAAGATGTGATCCATTGGTTAATGGGGCCGATCCCGGGGAGCCGAGCCACAGCCATGACAGCAGAGCGTTACGCCTATGCCGTTTTCCATTTGAATCTGGGGTTTTCGTCGCTGGATGAAGACGCCCATGAAACGGTTCTGGAGAAATGCTACCGCCCCCTGCTCGATCTGGCAGAGGACGAAGACTTCCAGCCCTGGATCGAGGCGCCGGCCACCACCCTGCTGCGCATCGACGATCTCGATCCCGGCTGGATCGACCGTTTGCGGCGGCTCGTGGCGGAAGGGCGGGCCCATTTTATCGGCAGCGGCTATGTACAGGCCATCGCCCCGCTATTGCCCGCGCGCGCCAATGCGGAAAATCTGCGCCAGGGCTGGGCTGTCTACGAACGGCTTCTCGGCGTCCGCCCGGGCATCGCCTGGGTGAACGAACAGGCCTATGCCGGCGGTCTGCTGGCGTTGTATCGCCAGGAAGGCATCGAGGCCATCGTCATGGAATGGAACAACTGCCATGCCGGCCATCCGGAATGGCCGCAGGAGCTGGCCCTGCGTCCGCAGCGGGCGCTGGGCGCGGACGGGGAAACCCTGCCGGTCATCTGGAACGATTCCATCGCTTTTCAGAAGCTGCAGCGCCTGGCCCATGGCGAAATCACCATGGCCGAATACCGCCGCCACATAAACGGCCGCATCGGGGGGCAGGTACCGATCTGCCTGCCGGTCTACGGCAACGATGCGGAGGTCTTCGATTTCCGCCCCGGCCGTTATGGTACCGAAGCCCCCGGCAAGAGCGGCGAATGGCTGCGCCTGCGCGAGGCCTTCGCCTGGCTGGGCGAACAACTGACCTTCGCCGGGCCAAAAACCGTTCTTGCCTGCCAAAGGAAAGAGGATCCCCCCATCCGGCTGGAAAGCGCGCGCCATCCGGTGCCGGTGAAAAAACAGGGCAAATACAATCTGACGCGCTGGGCGGTCACAGGGCGCGACGATCTGGGAATCAACACCGCCTGCTGGCGGATATACGACCGCCTTGCCCATGCGGGCGGCGATGAACGCCAATGGCGCAACCTGCTGGAACTTTGGGCCAGCGATTACCGCACCCATATCACCGAACGACGCTGGCGGGCACACCGGGTGCGGTTGCTGCGTGCCCTGCCCCCTGCCCCCGATGACGGCCTGCCGGGAAGGACACGGCAGGTCAATGGCAATCTCTGCCGCCGCCGCGGGCGGTTCCTCGATATTGCCATGCCGCATTGCGATATCAGCATCAACCTGCGCCGGGGATTGGCCATCGATGCCCTTTCCTTCAATGGCGGCGCCGTATTGTGCGGCGGCATAGATCACGGCTATTTCAGCGATATCGACTGGTCGGCCGACTGGTATACCGGCAATCTGGTGCTGGAAACCGCCAACCGCCACAAGGTAACCGATCTGGAAGCGGTCGATCCGATAATCGGCAGGGCCGAAAACGGCGACATCGTCCTCGGCGCCCGTATCGAGACCCCGCTCGGCCCGATCCGCAAGCATCTGCGCCTGTATCACGATGAAGCACGCATCGGCATTCATTATCATGTCGGCTGGCATGAATGGCCGGAAGGGTCGCTGCGCATGGGCTTTCTGACCCTGCGCCCCGAAAGCTTCGACCGCCAGCGCCTGCAATTGCGCACCCATAATGGCGGCCCGAACCCCGATCATTACGCCCTCGGCCGGGAAAGCCGCACCCCGGTCCGCCACGGCGATCCCGTGTCCCTGCTGGTTTCGGCCCGCAGCGGTTTCGGCATGACCGAAGGCTGGCTTGAAATCGGCGATGACAGGCACAGCCTGATCGTGGAGACCGACCGCCGTCAGGCGGCCCTGCTGCCGATGCTCGAATTATGCGATATTGCGCCCGGCTTTTACTGCGCGCTCAGCTTCTCGGCCCAGGAGATGGATGAAACCCGCAGGGCCGATCCATACGGGCGCCCCCTCTGCCGGCCGCTGGACTGGCACTGCACCATCCGCCCGGGCAACGGTTTTGGCAGAGGAGAAACCCCATGAACCGCCCCCTGCCCCCCGATGACCTGACCGCCAGGCTGCCTGGGCTTCTTCCCCTGCTTGGAACCGACGGCCCCGCGGTCACGGCGGCGCGCCGGCGCACCATGGCCCTGTACGATGCCCCGCGCGATCATGCGCTGGTCAGGCAATATCTGGCCGAAACGCTGCCCCCCGGGCGGGTGGTTTTATTCGGCGCCGGTTCCCATTGCCGCGACCTGATCCCCTGCATCGCT
>JALXAG010000091.1 GCA_026992315.1 Sneathiellales bacterium
CCATGCCCCCACCGCCGCCGGCACATCCTTATTTTCCATAAAATCTTCGTGATTTCATGAATCTTTTCCCATAGACATATAAAATATTAAGACCCTGCCCTTACCTTGTCGACAAAAGGCCCCATATAGCGTGCTTTAACGCGCTTTTTCAGATGCATGCGAATGACAGACAAAAACGAAACACAGCCTCTTTTATCGCCGGACATTTTTGCATTCGCCCGGGCGGGTTGTGATGGCTATTGGGAAACGGATAAGGACCTGAATATCCGTCAATGCCGTTTTTTCGGCAAAACCGGCAGACGCCCCTGCCAGACACTGTTTCCCTCCGGCAGGCTGGATATCGCGGCAGCCTTGCCCTGCAAGGAAAACAACCTGGAAGAGCTGATATCCCGCCATGCGCCGCTGCATGGACTCCGGCTGCCTTTCAGCGGGCAGATGGATGCCGCCAGTCTCGACGGCATCCCCGTCCACGATGAGAAAGGACGGTTCATCGGTTATTGCGGCACCATCCGCATCCTGCCGGGCCTGTTCTCCGGCGAGTTGCTTGCCAATGACTGCTGCGACGGCAATGGTTATGCCCTGCTGATCGAGGCGCTGGACAGCATCGGCGAAGGCTTTGCCCTGTTCGATGCCGATGACCGGCTGGTCATCTGCAATGAGACCTACCGACGCTACAATCCGATCCTGTCGGACCTGCTGGTTCCCGGCACACCGTTCGAGGCTCTTGCCCGCCGGCAGAGCGCCTTCCTGTCCTCAATAACCACCAGGGCCGAAGAGGAAGCCTGGATACGCGAGCGCATGCGCTATCACCGCAACCCGGACAAGCCCGTCTTCCTCGATGTGGCTGACGGGCGCACGATGAAGGCGCAGGAATACAGAACCGAAACCGGCGGCACGGTGCTCATTCTTTCCGATGTCACGGAACTGAACCGGGCACGGCTGCGTCTTGCCGATGCGATGGAAAGTACCGGCGAGGGTTTCGCCATTTTCGATGCCAATGACCGGCTGATCATGGCCAACAGCGCCTTTCACGCCCTGTGGCCGCAGATCAGCGATTATATCCGCCCCGGCGTGAGCTTCCGCGAACTGGCGGAACGAAGCTGGGATGCCGGCCTGGTCACCGGCACCACGATGTCGCGCGCCGAATGGCTGGAAGACCGCATCCGCCGCCACCTTTCCGGGCATGCGACCATTACCCGTCATCTCGACAAGGGGCGCTGGCTTAAAATTACCGAGCGGCGCACGGCCGAAGGCGGTGTCGTCATGGCGGCGACCGACATCACCGCCCTGAAACAGGCCGAAGCGGCCCAGCAAAAGGCCAAGGAAGAGGCGGAAGCGGCCAACCGCGCCAAATCCGATTTCCTTGCCACCATGAGCCATGAGCTGCGCACGCCGCTGGCCGGGGTACTGGGCATGAGCGACCTGCTCCTAAGCAGCGACCTGTCCGCAACCCAGCGCGAATATGCCAGCACCATCAAGACATCGGCAGCCGCATTGCTGCACATCGTCAACGATATTCTCGATTATTCGAAGATCGAATCCGGCATGCTCACTTTCGAGGAACGCCCATTCGACCTTCTGCGCCTTGTCGAGGATATCGTCGATCTGCTGCATCCGAAGGCCCGTGAGAAAGGGCTGCAGATCATTATCGACATGGCTGCCGACCTGCCCCGGACCCTGACAGGCGACGATGGGCGGATCCGGCAGATACTGATCAATCTGATCGGCAATGCCGTCAAATTCACCGAAAAGGGCTGGGTGCTGATCCGTGCCGAGAAAAACGACAGTGGCGATATCGTCTTTCGCATCGAGGATACAGGCATCGGCATCGCCCCGTCGCAACTGGAAACGATCTTCGAGAAATTCACCCAGGCCGATGCATCGACCGCACGGCAATTCGGCGGCACCGGCCTTGGCCTGGCCATCTGCCGCAAACTCGCCGACCTGATGGGCGGCAGCATCCATGCCGACAGCCTGCCCGGAAAAGGCAGTGTCTTTACCTGCACCCTCCCGCTCGCCCCCGCGGATGAAGCACCGCTTTATCAGGCGGATCTGCTGGCCGGGCATCGCATCGGCATCGCCTGCACCTGCCCGCCGCTTGCCCGGTCCCTGACCGGCGCCCTCGCGGCCATGGGTGCCGATGTCGTGCCCTGCACCACGGCAGAGGAAATAAAAGCTCTTGGCGAAACGGCACCGTCTGAACGATCGCCGCAATCGGCATCCGGACCCACGACGCTGATCATCGACGATGACATGTGCGAAAGCGTTCTTGCCCATTGCCCCCAGGATGGTGGTATCCGCCTTGTTCATCTGTGCGATGACATGACCGAGGATGCCGGCACGGGCGTACCCCTGATGAAACCCGTCAGGATCACCGCACTTCAGAAGGTTATGCGCCAGAAATTCGAAGTGACGAAAACGGTACGGAACCGGCCGGAACTGTCGGTCCTGGTGGTCGATGACGTGGCGGCGAACCGGCTGCTGCTGAAAATTCTGCTGGAAAAAATGGGCCATACTGTCGACGCGGCCGAAAACGGCCACGAAGCGCTGCACCTGTTCAGGCAATCTGCCTATGACATCGTGTTCCTGGATATCAATATGCCCATCCTCGACGGGCGCGAAACCGCCCGGCGCATGCGTAAAATTCGAAACGACCGGGATCGGTGCATCATCATTGGCATCACCGCCGGGGAAGTCGCCGAGGAAACCGGCCCCTGCCGCAAAGCCGGCATGGATGACTGCATGGGCAAACCCGTCTCCTTCCGGGAACTGGAAGAGATGATCATCGGCTATTTCCCTGAAAACCGCTCGTCACGCTCCGCACATCCGGCACCCCTGCAGGAAGAGGCGCTGTCGGAAACCGTTCCGGAACTCGATACCGCCGTGCTGGAAAAACTGCGGGCGACCCTGAGGGAAGAGCAGTTTCACGATATCCTCGCCTCCACCCTGCAGGAGGCCCGCATGCGTCTGCCCGCCCTCGAACGGGCGGCACGTGATGACGATCCCGATGCGCTGGCGGCCAACGCCCATGCCCTGCATAGCGCCATGACCCATATCGGCGCCCGCAGGGCGGAAGTTCTGTGTCAGAAAATCGAACTGAGCGCCCGTTCCTATTCCGGAGAAACGGATGTCGCAGAACATTTCCGGCCCATGATCGCCGCCCTGCATCATGCCGTCGCCCAGGCCGAGGCCACGATGCGCCACACCGTCCCCCGGGCCTTCTCCGCAATGGGGGGACGCCGGCACAAGCAAAGCTGAAAGCCGGCAGGAAAGAAGCCGCCCGAAAGAAAAGGGCGGCACGGGGCCGCCCTCAAGAAAAACCGAATGAATCGGGATCCGGAACCCAGATCAGATCTCGGTCAGGATGCCATACATCTCGGGCCGGCGGTCGCGGAAGAACTGCCACAGATCGCGAACCTCGCGCACCTTGTCCATATCCATGTCGGCCATGACCAGCTCGTCCTTGTCCTCGCTGGCCTCGACCAGGAATTCGCCGCGCGGATCGACGACATAGGACGAACCGTAGAAACGGCCGATATTCCATGGCCCTTCGGTACCCGGACGGTTGATCGCCCCGATATAGACGCCATTGGCCACCGCCGATGCCGGTTGTTCCAGCTTCCACAGATACTGGCTGAGACCGGCAACGGTGGCAGAGGGGTTGACGATGTATTCCGCACCGTTCAGCGCCAGCGCCCGCCAGCCCTCGGGGAAATGGCGGTCGTAGCAGATATAGACGCCCAGCTTGCAATAGGCGGTATCGAAGACCGGCCAGTCGGAATTACCGGGCTTGAAGAAGAACTTCTCATAGAAACCGGCGACCTGGGGGATATGGGTCTTGCGGTATTTGCCGAGATACTTGCCGTCGGCATCGATCACGGCCGCCGTGTTGTAATAAACGCCCGGCATGTGTTCCTCATAGATCGGCACCACGATGACCATATTGTATTTCCTGGCATATTCCTGCATCAGCCGCGTTGTCGGGCCATCGGGAATTTTTTCCGCCGCCGCATACCATTTCGAATCCTGGCTGGGACAGAAATAGGGCTGGGTGAACACCTCCTGAAAGCACAGCACATTGACCCCGGCCTTGCCCGCCTGTTCGATATAGGGAATATGCGCCTCGATCATCTGCTGGCGGATCTCTTCGGGGCTTTGATCCGTGCTGCCCTTCAACCCGACCTGAATCAGACCAGCCTTCACGATAGCCATTTTCTTCCTCCCTTTTGCCTTCGGGCATCCGCCCGCGAAAATTGTTGACCATTTGGTCAAGTATCGTAAGCGCCGATCATCGTCAGCACAAGGGGCAATGGGCGGGATCGCGTAATTTTCGGTCTCCGAAGCAGAAAAAAGTTGACCGAATGGACAGGTTTCCCCGATGATTAAGCAGGAAAACAACAGAACAATACCGCCGCCCCGACACCGGCCGCGCCGCTTCGGGCACGAACGGCACGCCGGGGCAGGCGGGCGGTGACGGCCATGGCAGGCCGGCAGCGGATGCCGGCGGGATGCCGGGCCGCGAAGGGATACGGGAAATATGCGCGGCGGCTGACAGCCCCTGTTATGCTGGCCCGCATGCAAACAACGGGAGGACCAGATCATGAGCGTTCTTATCAGAGGCGGCACGGTGGCCAATGCCGACCGTTCTTTCCGCGCCGATGTGCTGTGTGAGGATGGCAAGATCACCGCAATCGGCGAAAATCTCGAAGCGCCCGCGGGTGCCGAGATCGTCGATGCCGGCGGTTGCTATGTCATGCCGGGGGGGATCGATCCGCATACCCATATGGAACTGCCCTTCATGGGCACGGTGGCATCGGAGGATTTCTTCTCCGGCACCACGGCGGCGGCCTGCGGCGGCACCACGATGATCATCGATTTCGTCATCCCCGATCCGCAGGAAAATCTGATCGAGGCCTACAAGAAATGGCGCGGCTGGTCCGAGAAGGCCGCCACCGATTACAGCTTCCATGTCGCCATCACCTGGTGGGACGACACGGTGCATCGCGACATGGGCATCCTGACCCGCGAACACGGCGTCAACAGCTTCAAGCATTTCATGGCCTATAAGAACGCCATCATGGCCGAGGACGAAACCCTGGTGAACAGCTTCAACCGGGCCCGCGATCTCGGCGCCATCTGCACGGTGCATGCGGAAAACGGCGAGCTGGTCTTCCATCTGCAGCAGGAAATCCTCAACCGCGGCATCACCGGGCCCGAGGGGCATCCCCTCTCCCGCCCGCCGGAGGTGGAAGGCGAGGCCGCCAACCGCGCCATCCGCATCGCCCAGGTTCTGGATGTGCCGGTCTATATCGTTCACAATTCCTGCAAGGAGGCGCTGGAAGCGATCACCCGCGCCCGGCTGGAAGGACAGCGCGTCTTCGGCGAGGTGCTGGCCGGCCATCTGCTGATTGACGACGAGGTCTACCGCAATCCCGACTGGGAATTCGCCGCTGCCCATGTCATGAGCCCGCCCTTCCGCCCCAAGGAGCATCAGGAAGCCCTGTGGCGCGGCCTGCAATCGGGCAACCTGCAGACCACCGCCACCGACCACTGCTGCTTCTGCGCACCGCAGAAGGCCATGGGCAAGGACAATTTCACCCAGATTCCCAACGGTACCGGCGGCGTCGAGGACCGCATGGGCGTCCTGTGGCATCACGGCGTCAATACCGGCCGGCTGACCGTCAATGAATTCGTCGCCGTCACATCGGCCAATGCCGCGCGGATCTTCAATATTTATCCGCAAAAGGGTTCGGTCTCGGTCGGCGCCGATGCCGATGTCGTGGTCTGGGATCCGGAACTGTCCCGCACCATCTCCAAGGATACCCACCACCAGAACGTCGATTTCAACATCTTCGAGGGCATGACCGTCAAGGGCGCCAACACCGTCACCCTCTCGCAGGGCGAGATCGTCTACAAGGAAGGCGACGTGCGCACCGTCAAGGGCAAGGGCCGTTATATCGACCGGCCCTGCTTCGCGCCCTATTACGATGCGCTCAGCATCAGGCGCGAAAGAGAAGCTCCCCGTCCCGTGGCCAGGAGCGAGGCGGCGGAGTAATCAATTCTCCTGGCATCCCGAGAGCAACTGGCGGCGGCGGTTCCAACCGCCGCCTCTTTTTTGGCGGAACTCTCCCATCGCCCGAAATTAGCCAAGAACCGGCCACAGCACGCCGTAATCTCACTGATTTCAAATGATTTTTCATCGGGCCGGGGTTTTGTCCGAAACTGGCAGGATATTCCCCGACCTGATGACAGCAGGGACAGAATGGCATCTTCGGGCTTTACGCCGGGGCCTCTTGCCCGGCCTGTCAAAACGCCTCCACCCCTGCACGAGCTTCGCCCGCTTCTGGCAAATCGCACAGACGGATTCCGAGAACGGCAATAAGCGCGGCTCAACTCAAGATCACAATTTTATTGTGGGATAAATCGCCCATTGACACTACTAGATGCTTCTTCATAAGCATATACATATGATTTTAGATATATCAGATATCCAAGAAACTTCCTGAACCGTCCGAAAAACCGAGATCACTCCAATATGGAAGTCTTGCACCACAAGGCAATGCCTGCCGAGGCGCTGGCCGAGGAATGTCGCGCCGCCGGTTTCGCCGATATCGAAATACTCGACGAAGATTACTTCACTTTTGGCAATTCTGCCGTACT
>JALXAG010000092.1 GCA_026992315.1 Sneathiellales bacterium
GTTCGGAGACCTGCGCCCCGCCGGCTGCCGGGGGATGCGCCTCGGCGGGGCGCAGGTCTCCGAACAGCACTGCAATTTCCTGATCAATACCGGTACGGCGACGGCCCGCGATCTGGAAGCGTTGGGCGAACGGGTGCGCGCGCGGGTGCTGGAGCACAGCGGCATCGCCCTGGAATGGGAGATCAGGCGCATCGGCATCGAGGCGGATAACAGCGAAGGAGAGAGACAATGACGGCCCATGTTGCGGTATTGCTCGGCGGCTGGTCGGCGGAGCGCGAGGTCTCCCTTCTCAGCGGCGCCGCGGTGGCGGAGGCCCTGCAAAAGGCCGGCTATCGGTTCACCACCATCGATGCCGGGCGCGATGTCGCCACCACCCTGTACGATTTGCGTCCCGATGTCGTGTTCAATGCTCTGCACGGCCCCTTCGGCGAGGACGGCACCATGCAGGGGCTGCTTGAGGTGATCGGCCTGCCCTATACCCATTCGCCGGTCATGGCCTCGGCGATCGCCATGGACAAGGCGATGACCAAGGCGGTTCTGGCCCCGCAGGGCATCCCCTTTGCCGAAAGTCGCGTCGTGCACCGCGATGCGGTTCTCGCCGGCGGCATCATGGACATGCCCTTCGTGCTGAAGCCGGTGAATGAAGGCTCCAGCGTCGGGGTGCGCATCGTCGCCTGCGAAGAGGATTTCGCAACCCTGTGCCGCCAGCCCTGGTCATACGGCATTCATGTACTGGTCGAAAAATACATTCCGGGCCGCGAGCTGACGGTCGCGGTGATGGACGGGCGCCCGCTGGAGGTTCTGGAACTGCGCCCGCGGCAGGGCTTCTACGATTACGACGCCAAATATACCGAAGGGCTGACCGAACATATCCTGCCCGCGCCGATGGATGAGGAGGATTACAGCCTCGTGCGCGAATATGCCGCCCATGCCCATAAGGCGCTGGGATGCCGGGGGGTGACGCGGGCCGATTTCCGTTATGACGAAAAGGCGGCGCCGGGGGAGCGGATCTTCATGCTGGAGATCAACACCCAGCCGGGCATGACGCCGCTGTCGCTGGTGCCGGAAAGCGCCGCCCATGACGGCATGGATTTCGTCGAGCTGGTGCGCTGGATCACGGAGGACGGGCTGTGCCGGAAATGACGGCGAAAAATCCTGTCGGTGCCGCGCCTTCCCTGCGGGGAGGGAGGACGGCGCGTCAGCGCCGCGCCCCGGGCGAGGCGCCGCTGGTGCGGCGCAAGGTCAGCCGCCGTCGCCCGCGGCCCGCATGGCTGCGCCCGCTGCTGACGGTTCTGGCGGCGGTGGCGGTGGCGGCGGCGCTGGCGGGCGGCTATGGCGCCCTGTCGCGGGCGGGGGTGTTCGCGCGCTGGACGCAGGAAGTCGCCGCCACGGCCAAAGACATGCTGATCCGTGCCGGTTTCGTGGTGCGCGATGTCACCGTGGAAGGACGCCGGCGCACGGCGCGGGCCGATCTGGTGGCGGCGGTGGGGCTGAAGGCCGGGGACATGATCTTCGCCCGGCCGGTGGCCGATATCCGCCGCGATATCGAGGCCCTGCCCTGGGTCCGCCGTGCCGATGTGCGCCGCCGCCTGCCGGACAGGATCTATATCCGCCTCGAGGAGCGCCGCCCCTTTGCCCGCTGGCAGGTGGACGGCAGGCTCTACCTGATCGACCGCGACGGCGTGGTGATCGAACCGCTCCAGGGAGGGCGGCGCGACCTGCCGCTGCTGGTCGGGCGCGGGGCGCCGGCGCGGGTGGATGAGGTGCTGAAGCTCAACCGCGACATGCCGCTGGCGGGCCGGCGGATTGTGGCGGCGGTGCTGATCCGCGAACGCCGCTGGGATGTGGAACTGGATAACGGCGTGCTGATCAAGCTGCCGGAAGAGGGAATGGCCACGGCCTGGAAACGGTTTGCCGCCATCGTCAATGACGGGCGGATGCCGCTGGAAAACGTTGCGGAAATCGATCTGCGCATCAGGGGGCGGCTGATTGCCCGGCTTTCCGAAGAAGCCGCGGCGCTGCGCCGTCTGGTGCGCAATGACTGAGAGACGGGAAGACACACCGCTATGAAGGGAGCCATGAACACGAATCGCGGCGGGCCGGTGGTGGCCCTGGATATCGGCGCTTCGAAAGTGTGCTGCTTCATCGCCCAGCATCAGGACGGGCGCTGGAAGGTCACCGGTATCGGCAATCAGATCTCCGGCGGGATGAAGAACGGCAATGTCACCGATATGGACACGGTCGAAGCCTCGGTCCGTGCCGCCGTCGATGCCGCCGAGCGCATGGCCGAACAGACGGTGCGCGACGTTTATGTCAGCTTTTCCGGCGGCCATCAGGAATCGATCAATTATCACGTCGATGTGGCGATCAACGGCCATGCGGTTTCCGAACGCGATCTGGATGCCGTGCGCGATCCCGGCCATGCCCCGGACCTCGGCGAGGGGCGGGAGATCCTGCATATCCTGCCCATCACCTACGGTATCGACGGCGATGACGGCATCATGGATCCGCGCGGCATGTACGGGAACAATCTCGGCGTCGATCTGCATCTGATCACCAACCAGATCGCCGCGGCGCGCAATCTGCGCATCGCTGTCGAGAAATGTCATCTGAAGGTTGCGGGTTTCGTGTCCTCGGCCCTGGCCAGCGGGCTGGGATCCCTGGTCGAGGACGAGCGCAATCTCGGCGTCGCCCTGGTCGATATGGGCGGGGGAACGACGAAAATCGGCATCTTCCACGAAGGTACCATGATTCACGGCAGTTCCATCCCGGTCGGCGGGGCGCATGTCTCCAGCGATATCGCCCGCGGACTGTCGACCAGCCTGGCCAATGCCGAACGGCTGAAGACCCTGTATGGGAATGTGATGGTCGCGCCTGCCGATGACGGGGAAATGATCGATGTGCCGCGCATGGGCGAAAGCGGTGCCGACAATATCGACAGCATTCCCCTGTCGTTGCTTTCGGGGATCATCCGCCCGCGTATCGAGGAAACGCTGGAACTGGTGCGCGAACGCATCGAAACCAGCGGTTTCGAGAAGCTGGTCGGCCGCCGGGTGGTGCTGACCGGCGGTGCCGCCATGCTGCAGGGAATGCCGCAGCTTGCCCATCAGATATTGGACAAGCAGGTACGCATCGGCCGTCCGCGCGGTATCGGCGGTCTGGCCGAGGTGACGTCGGGCCCTGCCTTTTCCGCCTGTGCGGGGCTGCTGAACTACGTTTCGCGTTTCGGCACGGAAAGGGTGGCGCAGCCGGCGGAAACGGCGCCGGCGGTTCAAAGCCCGCTCAAGCGCGCCGCGCGGTGGCTGAGAGAGAATTTCTGACCCGGCGGAACCTCTGCCGGGTGGATGAGGAAAGTTGTTCGAGTATGCGAGTTTTGCTGTTTGACGGTCGTTATGGGAGGTAGGAATGACCATTAATCTGAGTGTACCGGAATTGAGTGAACTGAAACCGCGCATCGTGGTTTTCGGCGTCGGTGGCGCCGGCGGCAATGCCGTGAACAATATGATCCGCTCCCGCCTGGAAGGGGCGGAATTCGTGGTCGCCAACACCGATGCCCAGGCGATGAGTCAGTCGGAGGCCGACCGGCGTGTCCAGCTTGGCATGTCGCTGACCCAGGGGCTGGGCGCCGGATCGCGCCCGGAGATCGGCCAGCGCGCCGCCGAGGAGGCGCTGGATCAGATCGTCGAGCATCTGGAAGGCTGCAACATGGCCTTCATCACGGCGGGCATGGGCGGCGGTACCGGCACCGGCGCGGCGCCGGTGATCGCCAAGGCCGCCCGTGAACTGGGTATTCTGACCGTGGGTGTCGTCACCAAGCCTTTCCAGTTCGAAGGCACCCGTCGCATGCGCATCGCCGAAGAGGGGATCGAGGCCCTGCAGCAGCATGTGGATACGCTGATCATCATCCCCAATCAGAACCTGTTCCGCATCGCCAATGAAAAGACCACCTTTGCCGATGCCTTCAAGATGGCCGACGACGTCCTGCATTCGGGCGTCAAGGGCATCACCGATCTGATGGTCATGCCGGGTCTGATCAATCTCGATTTCGCCGATGTGCGCACGGTCATGGACGAGATGGGCAAGGCGATGATGGGCACCGGCGAAGCCGATGGCGAGAACCGGGCCATCGAAGCGGCGGAACGGGCGATCTCCAACCCGCTGCTCGACGATGTCTCGCTGAAGGGGGCGCGCGGCGTGCTGATCAATATCACCGGCGGGATGGATCTGACTCTTTACGAGCTGGACGAGGCCGCCAACCGTATCCGCGACGAAGTCGATCCCGATGCCAATATCATCGTCGGCTCCACCTTCGATGAGCAGATGGAAGGCCGGATGCGGGTTTCCGTGGTCGCCACCGGTATCGAGGGCGAGGCGGCCCGCCAGAACGCCCCGCAGAAGCTGAACGTGGCCATGGCCGCGGCCCGGCCTGCGGCCCCCGCGGCAGCGGAGGAGGAGCCGGCCGCGCCCGCCAGGCATGCTGCGGCTGACGCCCCCGTCGTGGCGGAGGAGAAAGAGGCCGCCGCCGCCCCGCAGCAGGAAGAGCGCCGGGAACCCGTGCAGACATCCCTGCTGGGCGAGGATGACAATGCCGTGATCTCGCCGCGTAATATCGGCGACAAGCCCTTTATCGCCCCGGAACCGGTGCGGGTGAAACGCCAGAGCGGCCCGGTCCTGAGCCCGGATCCCTATCGTGAGGCGGATGTCCTCAATGCCAGCGGCAATGAGGAACAGGCCCCGCGCAAAAAGGGGCTGGGGCTGTTCGGACGGATCAAGAACCGCCATGCGGAAAAGGCGGCACCCTCCGCCGCTTCCGGGGAAAGCGAGGTCCGGGCAGCGGAACCTGCGGCAAAACCCGCGGCATCGGTAAGCCCGGTGCAGCCCGGTCATCCGCGCGATGAAGAGGATCTGCTCGACATCCCGACCTTCCTGCGCCGCCAGGCGAACTGAGACGGGCCGGAGGAGGCAGCCGGGCGGGTCACCTCCCCCCGCCCGGCAGGCCTGCGCATATGCGGATGAATGTGGGAGGATCGTAACGTTACAGTCCGTAACAATCCTTGATTTGTTCGAACTTACAAACAGTTGCTAGATTGCCCTCATCGAAGGGCGGACGATGCCCGGTGATACGGTTTCATTTGGTTTCGGTTCGCCGATATGGGGGGCATCAGAGTGTCGTTTTCCGGTACGGGTTCACAAAAAACGGTGGCGCAGAAGACGGTGGCAAACCGGGTTTCCTGCACGGGCGTCGGTCTGCATTCCGGCGCCGATATCCGTTTGTCCCTCCTGCCGGCGGCGCCCAACAGCGGCATCGTCTTCTGGCGCCGCGACCTGGGCGAGCAGGACGATCCGCGGGCAATGATTCCGGCCCGCTACGATCATGCCGCTGAAACCCCCCTTTGTACGACGATCGCCAATAAGCACGGCGCTTCGGTTGCCACGATTGAACATCTCATGGCCGCTCTTGCCGGTTGCGAGATCGACAATGTGGTGGTGGAGATCGACGGTCCCGAGGTTCCGGCCATGGATGGCAGCGCGGAACCCTTCGTGTTTCTGATCGAAATGGCCGGCGTCCTGCAGCAGGCGGCGGAGCGGCGCTATCTGCGCATCCTGCGCGATATCGAGCTGACGGACGGGGGGCGCAAGGTCAGCCTGCGTCCCTATGAGGGTTTTTCGCTTTCCTTCGATATTTCGTTCCCCGCCGGGGCGATCGGGGAGCAGAACTGCACCCTCGATTTCACCGACGGCACTTTCAAGACCGAACTGGCGCGGGCGCGGACTTTCTGCATGGCCGGCGAAATCGAAATGATGAAAAGCAACGGGCTGGCGCGCGGCGGTTCGCTGAGCAATGCGGTCGTCGTCGATGGCGATGCGGTGATCAACCCCGAAGGTTTTCGCCTGCCGGATGAATGCGTCCGCCACAAGGCACTCGATGCCTTCGGCGATCTTTATCTGTGCGGCGGGCCGATTCTCGGCGCCTATCACGGTGTCCGTTCCGGCCATGCGCTGAACAACCGGCTGCTTCGTCATCTGATGGCTCAGGAAGATGCCTGGTGCTGGGTGACGGCCAGCCAGGATGCGGCCGTATTTGCGGAGAAAATCCCCGCCGCCGCGGCCCTGGGCACGGGCAAGCTGGCGGTTCACTGACCCCTTTTTCCCTTTTTCATCAGATTTTTTTGTATGCGGGTGGCTGCTGCGGCTTCTCTGTCCTGCGCGCATCGGTCGCGCCAAGGAGGGAGCGTGCCAAAGATGAAAAAAGCCCCGCCGGGTAATGCAGGCGGGGCCGTTCAGGAAAGCGGCCGGAGGCGAAGAACCGGCCGTAATGTATGTTCAGGCGGCGATTTTGCGTTTACGCGGCCGTCCGGCCAGGGATTTGATCAACCCGCTGACGGCGGAACGGATGGCCGGATCCGATATATCGCTGAAATTGCGCACCAGTTCGATGGTTGAACGGTTGCGCCCGCCATGTTCCATGGGGCCGGCGCTGCTGGTCGGTTCCAGCCCATCGAAGAAATAGCTCATATCGACGTCCAGCCGCTTGGCGATTTCATAAAGGCGCCCGGCGCTGACCCTGTTGGCGCCGGTTTCGTATTTCTGCACTTGCTGATAAGAGATGTTCAGCGCCGATGCCAGGTTTTCCTGTGTCAGCCCCATCATCGTGCGCCGTTCTCTTATCCGTTCTCCTACATGCTCGTCCACTCGTTTTGCGAGCTTACCCATATTTGCTACCTTTCTTGCAGAAGCTACACCCTTTCCCCGCAATCCGGCCAGGCGATGCGTCGCCTCTCAAAACCCGCATCACGTCCCGGACCGCCAGGTGCTGCCCATGATTCCGCCGTTCCCGCGACCATAGACAAGAAACAACCATATATAAATTGCAACAGATGTAAAATTGCCTAAAAGTATAAGTGGTTGTATGTACACACCATTTTTGCAAAATGGCAGGCACGGTGTCCTATCCGGCGGTGAAGAGATAAAATGCTGCAGCACCAATTGCTTGTATGGTAAACAATGGTGGTTTCCGCAATTTACAATTGATGGCGTCTGTCCCGGTATCTGCCGCCTGGCCGGAAGCCACGGAAGGGTGGAGCGACGTTCGTCTGTATTTTCCCGCAGGGGAATCGGCGCACCTTCTTCGTCGGGCATGATTTTCTCATTTACACGCCTTCATGCTTGATTTTATCGTGGCTGCCGCCAATTATTGCCCCATGAAAATTTCCGCGAAATTTCCCTTTATGGCATTGCTGCTGCTGTTTTTGTCCGCCTGCGCGTCCGATCAGGCGGCACTCCAGCAGGAGGAGCCGGTCGAGGTGCTCTATAACAAGGCACTGAACGAACTCGAAGCCGGTTCATATATCAAGGCGGCGCAGGCTTTCGATGAAGTGGAACGCCAGCATCCCTATTCCGTCTGGGCGACGAAGGCGCAGATCATGGGCGCCTATGCTTGGTATCAGGCGAACAAATATGACGATGCCATACTGGCGGCCGAGCGGTTCATCAAGCTGCATCCCGGTCACCGCGATGCCCCTTATGCCTATTATCTGGTGGCGATCAGCTATTACGAACAGATTTCCGATGTCGGGCGCGACCAGAAGCTGACACAGCTTGCCCTCGATGCCCTGCGCGAATTGGTGAAACGCTATCCGGATACGGAATATGCCCGCGATGCCAAGCTGAAGATCGATCTGACGCTGGATCATCTGGCGGGTAAGGAAATGGCGATCGGCCGTTATTATCTGCGTCAGAAACGTTATGTCGGCGCCATCAACCGCTTTCGCACGGTGATCGAAAAATACCAGACGACCACCCATGTGCCCGAGGCGCTGGAACGGCTGACGGAAGCCTATCTCGCTTTGGGCGTGGACAAGGAGGCCCAGGCCGCGGCGGCCGTTCTGGGCTATAATTATCCGGGCAGCGAATGGTATGCGGATGCCTATGCATTGCTGACGGGCAAGAATCTGCGCCCGAAGGCCAGCGAGGATTCCTGGATTTCCCGCCTGTTCAAGAATCCTTTCAGTTAAGGGCGGGGCCATGCTGGCATCCCTGTCCATCCGCAACATCGTTCTGATCGAAAGTCTGGATATCGAGTTCTCGCCCGGCTTATGTGTTTTCAGCGGCGAGACGGGGGCCGGGAAATCCATTCTGCTCGATGCCATCGGTCTGGCGGCGGGCCGGCGGGCCGATAGTGCGCTGGTGCGCGCCGGCTGTCAGCGTGGCGAGGTCTCGGCCCTGTTCGAAATCGCCGATCTGGCCCGCCATCCGGCGGGGGCAATCCTCCGGGAGCAGGATATCGGGATCGAAGAGGGCGAGGCACTGATTCTGCGCCGCGTTCTCGGCGCCGACGGGAAAAGCCGTGCCTATGTCAACGGGCAGCCCGTCAGCGTTTCGGTATTGCGCCAGATTGCCGATTGCCTGCTGGAGGTGACCGGCCAGCACGATGCCGCCGGGCTGCTGCGCGAAGCGGGGCATCTGGACATGCTGGACGATTACGGTGCCCTGCGGCCGCTGCGTCTGAAGCTGCGCGAGGCATACAGGAACTGGCAGGATGCCGTCGCCGAGCTGGATCAGGCCAAGGCCGCGCTGGAAAAGGATCGCGCCGAAGAGGATTATCTGCGTCATGTATTGGCGGAGCTGGAGGATCTGGCCCCCGAGGAGGGGGAGGAGGAGCGCCTGGCCCGGCAGCGGCAGACATTGATGAATGCGGAAAAAATCATTGCCGCCCTGAACGAGGCCCTGCAGGCGCTGGGCGGCGATAACGGGGTGGGCGGCGCCTTGCGCATCGCCCAGAGGGCACTGGAAAAAGCCGCCAGAATGGATGACGAGCGTTTCTCCCCCCTGCTGGACGGGCTGGACCGCGCCATTGTCGAAATCGATGAATCCCTCGCCGCGATCGAGGCGGCGGGGCGGGAGATCGACGCTGACGGTCATACGCTCGATCGGGTGGAGGAACGCCTGTTCGCCCTGCGCGCGCTTGGCCGCAAGCATCAATGCGCCGTCGACGATCTGCCGGCGCTGCAGCAGCGGATAGGGGAAAGGCTGGCGGCGCTCGAACATGGCGCTGAGGATCTGACACGGCTGCAGGAAAAGCTGAAACAGGCTCAGGCGGCGTATGACCGGCTGGCCGGGGAATTGAGCGCGGCGCGGCAGAAGGCGGCCGGGGATCTGGCCGCGGCGGTGCAGAAGGAATTGCCGCCCCTGCGTCTGGAAAAGGCCGCGTTCAGGGTGGAACTTCAGCCATGCGATCCCTCTCCCTCAGGGCGGGAGAGGGCATGCTTTCAGGTCAGAACCAATCCCGGTGCCGGTTTTGCGCCGTTGGCGCGCATCGCCTCGGGCGGGGAGTTGTCGCGCTTTCTGCTGGCGCTGAAGGTGGTGCTCTCGCGCCCCGGCGAAACGGCGACCCTGATCTTCGATGAGGTGGATGCCGGTATCGGCGGGGCGACGGCCATGGCGGTGGGAGAGCGGCTGCGCCGTCTGGCGGAACGGTTTCAGGTGATGGTGGTTACCCATTCGCCGCAGGTCGCCGCACAGGCGGACCGCCATTTCAGCATCAGAAAGACCGGCGAAGAGCAGGTGCTGAGCCATGTCGATTGTCTGGACGATGCCGGGCGTCTGGAAGAAGTGGCACGGATGCTGGCCGGTAATGCCATTACCGACGAAGCCCGCGCCGCTGCCGCGGCACTGATGAAAACCGGATGAGAGACAGTGCGATGAGCGATTCCCGGCAAGACGATATTGACGGCCTGACGCCGGAGGCGGCGCGCAGCCGCCATGCCCGGCTGGCACGAAAGATCGCGGAATGCGACCGCCAGTATTATCAGTTCGACGCCCCCCTGATTTCCGATGCCGAATACGATGCGCTGCGCCGCGAGTTGCTGGCGCTCGAAGCGGCATTTCCCGAACTGGCGGACGAAGACAGCCCCAGCCGCAGGGTCGGGGCGGCCCCGGCACCCGGCTTCGAGAAAGTCGAACACAAGGTGCCGATGCTGTCCCTCGACAATGCGTTCGAGGAAAACGATCTGGCGGAATTCGCCCATCGGGTGCGCCGCTTCCTGGGGCTGGGCGACAATGAGGAACTGATTTTCCAGGGCGAGCCGAAAATCGACGGGCTGTCAGCCAGTCTGCGCTATGAAGAGGGGCGCTTCGTGCTGGGGGCGACCCGTGGCGACGGGCGTACGGGGGAGAATATCACCGCCAATCTGCGTTATGTCGAAGGCATTCCCCATCAATTGCAGGGAAGCGGCTGGCCGCGGGTACTGGAAGTGCGCGGCGAAGTCTATATGTCGCACAAGGATTTCGAGGAACTCAATGCCCGCCAGCAGGCGGCGGGAAAGAAGGTTTTCGCCAATCCGCGCAATGCCGCGGCCGGATCGCTGCGCCAGCTCGATGCTTCCGTCACCGCCGAGCGCCGGCTGAAATTCTTCGCCTATGCCTGGGGGGAGATTTCCGAACTGCCTGCCGATACTCAATCCGGCATGGTCGCGGCCTTTGCCCGCTGGGGGTTCAGCGTCAATCCGCTCTCACGCCTGTGTGCCGGCATCGATGAAATGATCGCGCTGTATCGTGAAATCGAGGTGATGCGCCCGGATCTCGATTACGATATCGACGGGGTGGTCTTCAAGGTCAACCGCCTCGACTGGCAGGAACGGCTCGGCAATATCAGCCGCTCGCCCCGCTGGGCGATCGCAATGAAATTTCCGGCGGAAAAGGCCGTGACCATCGTGCGCGATATCGAAATTCAGGTCGGGCGGACCGGGGTGCTGACCCCTGTCGCCCGGCTGGAGCCCGTGACCGTCGGCGGGGTGGTCGTTGCCAATGCAACCCTGCACAATGCCGATTACATCGCCGAAAAGGACATCCGCATCGGCGATCATGTGCGTATTCAGCGCGCGGGCGACGTGATCCCCCAGGTGCTGGAGGTGCTGCTGGACAAGCGTCCGCCCGATGCCGTGCCCTTTGTCTTTCCCGACCGCTGCCCCGTATGCGGCAGCCATGTCAGCCGCGATATCAATGCCAAGACCGGCGAACCGGAAGCGGCGATCCGCTGCACCGGCGGCATGATCTGCCCGGCGCAGCGGGTGGAGCGGCTGCGCCATTTCGTCAGCCGCGATGCCTTCGATATCGAAGGGCTGGGGAAAAAGCAGATACAGGCGTTTTTCGATGACGGGCTGATTGCCGCGCCTGCCGATATCTTCACCCTGGAAGCGCGCCAGCAGGCCGGGGAGATCGATCTGCGCCAGCGCGAGGGCTGGGGGGCGCAGTCAATGGCCAATCTGTTCCGCGCCATCAATGCTCGTCGGCATATTTCCTTCGACCGTTTCATCTATGCCCTGGGTATCCGCCATGTCGGCCAGGCGACGGCACGGTTGCTGGCCCGCGAATTTCAGACACCGGAAAATCTGGCCCGCGCCGCGCTGGCGGCCAATGAGACAGGTGATTTCTCGGCCTTCACCGCGATTGACGGTATCGGCGAGGTTGTCGCCCGCACCATTGCCGATTTCTATGCCGAACCTCATAACCGCGAGGTCATTGCCCGTATTCTCGAACAGGTGACGGTGGAGCCGCCGCCCGCCGTCGCCGGCGAAAGCCCGGTCGCGGGCAAGGTGGTGGTGTTTACCGGCACGCTTGAAACCATGACCCGCAGCGAAGCCAAGGCCCGGGCGGAGGCGCTGGGCGCGCGTGTTTCGGGTTCGGTTTCGGCCAAAACCGATTATGTGGTGGCCGGTGCCGCGGCCGGATCGAAGCGCAAGAAGGCCGAGGCGCTGGGCGTGAGAATACTGAACGAACGGGAATGGCTGGATCTGATCGGCGGTAAATGAAGGCCGCCGGCGCCGGCCCGGTTGATGAGGGTGAAACGATGAAAGCACGTGTCAAACGCATTGAAGGCGTGACCCTGATGGCGGAGGCCGACAGCGGTCATGCCCTGGTCATGGATGCCTCGCCCGATGTGGGCGGCAGAAATCTGGGCCCTCGCCCCATGGAGATGCTGCTGATGGGCATGGGCGGCTGTTCGAGCATCGATGTCATCACCATTCTTGAGAAGATGCGCGAACCCATCGACGGTTGCGAAGTGGAAATAATGGCCAGGCGCGCCGCAGAACACCCCAAGGTGTTTACCGAAATCCACATGCATTTCATTCTTTCCGGCAAGGGGCTGAACCGCGAAAAGGCGGCGCGGGCCATTGCCCTGTCGGCGGAGAAATACTGCTCGGCCTCGATCATGCTGGGCAAGGCGGCCAGGGTCACCCATGATTTCGAGATTGCAGAGACGGCCGGGGAATAGGCTCCGCCATCAGGCAAAGCTGTTGTTCAGCCCGTTGCCGGCATACAGCCAGTGCAGATTCCGATAATGATCCTCGGCGCTCATGGCCGAAAGAATGCCGTTGCGCAGATGGGCATGGGCACCCGCCGGGTGGTAGATGTGATCGCCGATGGCACGCGACTGAAGCTGCACCCGTGCCGTCCTGTCGATCCGCCTGGCATTGTAGGCTCTGAACGCGGCCGCGATATCGCCGTCGGTGCGGGCGATGCAGTCGGACAGGCAGACGGCATCTTCCAGGGCCATGCAGGCCCCTTGGGCGAAATATTGCAGCATCGGATGGGCGGCGTCTCCCAGCAGGGTTACGGGCCCGTCGGTCCAGTTCAGGATCGGATCGCGGTCGCAAAGCACCCATAATTTCCAGTTCCGGCCGATCCCGATGATACGCCGCGCCCGAGGGTGGATATGCTCGAACCCGCGGGCCACTTCTTCTGCCGTGACGGGCTTCCCCGCCACCGGTTCCGGGGCGTCGTTATGATAGGTGACGACCAGGTTGAACAGTTTCCAGCCGGAAAGCGGATAGTGAACGATATGGCATCTGGGGCCGGCCCACAGGGCGGCGGCATTCCAGCGCAGTTCCTCGGGCATGTCCTCGACGGGAATGACCGAACGATAGGTGGTATGCCCGGACACCCTGGGTGGCCCGTCGTCGGCCAGTTGAGCGCGGATCTTCGACCATAGCCCGTCCGCCCCTATCAGGGCGCTGCCGGAGACGGTGCCGCCACCCTTGAGCAGGGCCCGGACGCCATCGCCGGCCCGTTCGTAGCCGATGACTTCCGTATTCGCCTGCAGGGTCACATGGGGGCTGTCCTCGCAGGCACGGATCAGCGCCGCATACAGATCGCCGCGATGTACCACGGCATAGGGATTGGCGAAACGGCGGCGGAAATCCTCCCCCAACGGAATGTGGGTGATTTCCTCGCCGCTCATGGCATCCATCAGGCGCAGCTTGTCGATATAGACGGCCCGGGCGCGGGCCGCTTCGCCAATGCCCAGATAATCGAAGGCATGGAAGGCATTGGGGGCGATCTGGATTCCGGCCCCGATCTCGCCGAAACCGGCGGATCGTTCCATGACATGGCTGGCCACCCCCGCCCTGGCCAGCCCCAGTGCCGCCGCCAGCCCGCCGATACCGCCGCCGGCGATCAGAATGCGATTGTCCCTATCGTTCATGGCCATCTCCCCCTTTGCGGCATTCCTGTATTATGCCGTGCCGCCGCTCAATATATCATACTGGTATGTGAATGCCGGATTGGGTTTGTCCGGCGGCTGGCCGCACATGGAATCAGAAATCATAACTCGACGATCTTGCCGTCTTCCGCCGTTTCATGGCTGATTTGCGGAAGCTGGGCGAGCATTTCCTCGCTCATATGTGTCAGGATCAGTCGTTTTGGCGAGATATGCGGGAGCTTGGCTTCAAGTGTCGCCAGATCCATATGCAGCGGTACCTTCTTTTCAAAATAATAGGCTTCTGCAATCATCAGATCGGCATTGCGTCCGACTTCGATCAGGGAGTCCGTCCATTCAGTATCGCCGGTATAGGCAACGATCCTGGCTCCGGCGCTCAGGCGATATGCCAGGAAAGGTCCGGCCGGCGGTCCATGGCGCACCAGGACCGATTGGCATTCGACGTCATTGATCATTTGAGGCGTGCCCGGTGTGGCCTCGATCAGGTGTACATCGAATTTTCTGTGCGCTTTGCTGGAACCCGGAAATGTGGTTTCCATTACCTTTTCGAACCAATCTTCCAAGCCGCGCGGGCCGACAAGCGTCAGCGGATTGGTGCGTTTCGAAAAGAACTGCGCATCCAGCAGGAAATAGGGAATGCCCCCGAAGTGATCGCCATGAAAGTGGGTGATGAATATTGTCGCGATGGCATTGACATCGATCTTTGCTCGTTTGAGCGCAATCAGCGACGAGGCGCCGCAGTCGATCAGGAACCGCGTGGTTTCGGTGGACACATGAAAGCAGGTATTGAACCGCCCGCCGCTGCCAAAGGCATCGCCGCATCCGACAAATGTAATCCGCATGATTTTCGTTCTCCCATCCCGCCTTCACGCTGTCCCTTTTCAGGTATTCGCGTGTGATCATGGTTCCGACACCGACAAGGAGATAGTGCCGCCGCTCATCATATCATACTGGTATGTGAATGCCGGATTGGGCTTGTCCAAGGGCAGAAAACGGTTGCGCAATGCAGGGGAGGCATGAAACAGTGCCCTGTTTTTTCAGGATGGTGAAGCGATGAACAACGGGCGGAACATTGCGGCGGCGCTGGAGGAATGGCGCGGCATTCTGGGTGATGGGGCGCTGACCCACGATCATGCGGCATTGGAGGCGGCAGGGCGGACGACCTTTGCCGCCGGTCATGCGCCGGTGGCCGTGCTGCGCCCGCAGGACCGCGATCAGGTGGCGGCCTGTGTCCGCGCTGCCGCTCTGCACGGTGTGCCGCTCTATCCGGTCAGCCGCGGACGCAACTGGGGTTTCGGATCGAAGGCATGCCCGCGCCCCGGCATGGCCTTGATGGATCTCGGCGCGATGGACCGTATCACCGGTTTCGATGCCGATCTCGGCACCCTGCGCCTGCAACCGGGCACGAGTTTCGCCCAGGTCGATCGCTTCCTGCGCCGGCAGAAGGCACGCTTTTATCTGCCCGCCATCGGCGGCGCCGCGCAGTCGAGCGTTATCGGCAATGCCCTGGAGCGCGGCGAAGCCTTCGGTCCCGGCGGCGACCGGGGGGGGGAAACATACGATCTGGAAATGGTTCTGGGCACCGGCGAAATCGTTCACAGTGCCTTCAGCCGCTTCAGGGCGGAGGGCGCGGCGTTTCAGCGTCTGGCGCAGGCGCATAAACGTGCCATCGGCCCCAATCTGGACGGTCTGGTGCAACAGGGCAATTTCGCCATTGTCACCGGGGCGACGGTGGCGCTGACGCCGCTGCCGGAATTTACCATTTCGCTGGTCGGGCGCATCGGCACCAGCGACAAGCTGCCCGCGGCCATTCACGCCCTGCGAAGCCTGCTGCGCGAGGATATTGTCGCCCCCTATGCCATGAGCATCTGGAATCAATGCAAGATTCTCGCCCGCGATGCTCTGTTCAGGGACGTGCCCGCATCCGCTCTGAGCAGGGATGCCCTCGACAGCTGGTCGGTCAGCATGGTGCTGACGGCCCCGAACGCCATGATGGCGGAAGCCAGAACCCGAACCGCCGGCATGGTGCTCAACGGTCTGCTGGAGGAGACGCAGATCCTGCGCGACCGTGATGAGAAGGGGGAGCGTATTCCGACCATTCTGACCGGCACGCCGGATGACCGTAACCTGCGATCCCTGTACTGGCGCAAGGACCATGCCCCGGAGAACGAGGACTACGATCCGGACCGGGACCGCTGCGGCGTGTTATGGCTGTGCCCTGCCATACCCTTCACGGGCGAGGATGTGGTGCGGGCGGTGAAAATCATGAACGAAGCGGCCTTCGATTTCGGTTTCGAGCCGAATATCGGCCTGCACGCCCTGTCGCATCGCTGCTTCAATGCTTTTCTGGCCCTTGTCTACGACCGCGACGCACCGGGAGAGGACGAGCGGGCCATGGCCTGCCATGACAGGGCGGCGGAGGAACTGATTGCAGCAGGCTACCTGCCCTATCGTCAGGGGCTGCAGGGTATTCCCGGCATGCCTGAGGACGATGCCGCCGGTGCTTTTGGCGCCATCAAACGGGCGCTCGATCCTCATGGCATCATAGCGCCCGGACGCTATGAAGGCTTTCAGGGTGCCCGGCACGGGAAGGGGGGCTGACCTCCCCGTGCCGTCCCGATTTCAGCCTGCGGCGGCTTTTGCCGCTGCATCATAGGCGCTGAACAGGGCCTCTTCCGGGCTTTCCCCTTTGGCCAGCGCTTCGTCGAAGGCTTTCTGCGCCGCTGCGGCGATGGTTTCGGCATCGACGGAATCGTCATTGCCGGGAACCTTCAGCTTCATCGCCTTGATCTGCGCGAAGGCTTCCTGCGGGCTGGCCCCCCGGGCCATCGCTTCCTTCAGCCTGCGGGCGGCGAGAAGCCGGTCGGCATAGGCCGTGGCCTCCATCAGCGCCAGCGGCGCCGGCACACCCTGTATCAGCAGATCGAAAAAGGGCGGCTGGGCGCTGCGCGCCAGGTCGGCGGCTTCTTCGGCACTCCACCCGGCTTCCAGGGCCCCTTGGGTGATTTCCTTGTTCATCGCTTCGACCATTTCGGCGATAACCGGCTGCATTTTGGCCATGCGTTCCTGCGGGGTCGCGGTTTCAGCGGTCATTTTTCTCTCTCCTTATGCGTGAAAGCGGTTCGTGCGTGCGCTCTTACCAGCCATGGAATGCATGCTTGATGGCGTTGCCGACGGAATGAGCCGCATGATGGATGGCGTGGCTTGCGGAATGAGCCGCATGTTCAACGGAGTGGCTGGCATGATGGGCCCAGCTGCTGATGTGATTGCCGGCATGATGGGTCCAGGATGAAACCGAATGACCGCCGTGGTTGAACCAGCTTGCGACAGAGCCGCCGTCATGGTGGAAGAAGCTGCCGATATTGCCGCCGGCATGGTGGAACCAGCTGTTGATATCCTGTCCTGCGTGCTGCCCCCATGCCCCGGCGTGATGGAACCAGCTGTTGGCATGGTGGAAGGCGTTTTCAAACGGGCGGGTATCCAGGCTCAGATGGCCGCCCAGATGGACATCGGCAATTTCAATGCCCAGCTCGCCATCGACGCCGATGGTGATCTTGTGGTTGTCGTATTCCGCTTCGGCGCCGCCATGGGCGCCAAGGATACCGACACCGACGCCGGCCGTACTGCCAATCTCGTTATTGCCGTCGCCGATATCGTCGTGGGTGGTGATGCGCCCGCCGGCCCCGGCCATGGCGCCGCCTTCGGCGCTGGCCCCGTAGTGGCCGTCGCCATGGTGGATGGTCGCTTCGCCGCCCGCCTGGGCACCGAGCACGCCATCGGCATCGACACCCTGATCGGAATGGGAGCCGTCCTGATCGCCCTTGGAGACTTCCGCACCGGCATGTGCCGTTGCACCGATCTGGGCATTGGCGCCGGCACCGGTGCTGTTGTCGTCGCTGTGGGCCTCGCCGGATGCGCCGCCGCCTACTTCCACCCCGGCCTCACCATGGAGATGCTGATCGCCGACATCGGCATCGGCACTGCCGCTGGCGCCGGCCCCATCGCCGACCGAACCGCCGACTTCGCCATCGCCGGCATGTCCGGACACACCCGTTCCGCCATGGGCTTCGCCGCTGGCGCCGGTTCCTTTGTGATCGCCGTCTTCCGTTGTATGCGCATTGCCGACGCTGTGGGAGCCGGTATCTTCATGGTTGCCGATATCCTCGCCATAACCCGGATCGGGATCTTCCTTTTTCGCCGCCCCGGTGCCGCCGGTGATGCCCTGCAGCAGCTCTTCGTTCAAGGCGTCGCCGCGATCCGCAATGCTGTTTTTGTTCTTGTTCATCGTTTCTTCCTTTCCTTATCTTCCTGCGTATTATCTAATTCTAAAGTTAGGTAAAATTACGCTCTGATTCTGTGTCAGAGATCACTACGCTGCGCATGCAGCAAATCGGCGAACAGGCCGGGCATGGCAGCCAGTTCGGCAAAGTTGCCCTGCTGAACGATCCGTCCGCGGTCGAGCACATAAATCCTGTCGCAGCGGCGGACGGTGTCGAGGCGATGGGCAATGACGACACGGGTTACGGCAAGTGCCGCAAGCGTCGTTTCCACCTGTTGCTGGCGGATGCGGTCGAGGGCGCTGGTTCCTTCATCGAAGAAGAGGATCGACGGATTGCCGGCAAGGGCCCGGGCGATGAGGATGCGCTGGGCCTGACCGCCGGAGATGGCACCGTCCGGCCCCGTGATCATGGTGTGCAGGCCCATGGGCATTGCCCGTATTTCATCGGCGATTGCGGCAGCTTCCGCCGCTTCCCAAATCCGGGCGATGTCGGCATCGGCGCCGCCGCGGATGTTGTCGAGGATGCTGCCGGGGAACAGACCGGCTTCCTGCATCACGGTGCCGATATGGCGGCGCAGCGCTGTCTGATCGTGGCGGGCGATGTCCTGTCCGTCGTAATACACGGTGCCGCCTTCCGGCGTTTCGAGCCCCAGCATGATCCGCATCAGGGTCGATTTCCCCGATCCGGACGGGCCGACAATGGCGACGTATTCCTGCGGTTCGATGCGCAGGCTGACGCCGTCCAGCACCAGCGGTCCTTCCGGATAGTAACGGTGGCGGATCTGGCTGACTTCTATGCTGCCGCTCGGGGCTTGCTCCGGCCCCGGCCGGGGCAGGGGCAGAGGTGCCGTTTCCAGCAGCGGGCGGGCGACACGCGCGGCGGGCAGGGCATGGAAGACCCCCATGACTGCCTGGGCCATCTGAAGCCCCGAGGAGGTGACGACGCCAAGCGCCCCGACAAAGGCAAGGAAACCGCCCGTGGAAACCGTATCTGCATGCAGCAGGCCGATGACGGCAAAGGCGACGGTGGTAACGGCCAGGTCGTAAGCGGCGATCAGAACGGTTGCCCGGTTGCTGATCCGGCGGCTGTTCATAATGCGGTGGCGGAAGGCGATGAAGCTTTCCGCCCAATGGGCGAAGGCCGGCATTTCCACGCCGAAGGCGCGCAGAACGGCGATGTTGCCGATGGTTTCATACAGGGTGGTATTGACGTTGCTTTCTATGCGTTCGCCCTCATAGAGCGCGCGGTACTGGCGATAGCCGATCCACGATATGATGGCGATGAGTGCCAGCATCAGCGCCAGCACGATCAGGGCCGCGATATCGGCGAAATAGAACAGGACGCCGATGCTGAACAGGCTGAACAGCAGGGCGGTGACGGCGGAGGACGCCAGCCGGATCATCGAACGGCGGAACCCTTCCAGCCGGTCCACCTGCATGGCGGCGCTGCTGGTCGAGGCGGCTTCGATACGATGGGCGGGCATGCGGATGATGCGGTCGATCAGGGCGGCGCGCGCCAGATTGCCGGTACGTCCCTCGATGCGCAGATAGGCGATCTCAGAAGCATAGCGGACGGCCCCCAGCGCAATCAGTGCGATCAGCAGCGCCGCCGCCAGTTCCGCCAGCAAGCGGGTGTCGCCCGCGGGCACCACCGTGTTGATGATATAGGCCGACAGGATCGGGGTCGCCATGGTCAGCACCCCGGCCAGCAGTACCAGGGCGAAAGCCTCCAGACTGTCCCGGGTATTGAGGTTGAGCGCAAAGGTGAGGAATTTGCGGATGGTGAGCGGCTTGTCCTCGAGCACCGGATAAAGGGCATAGGCCGACCGGCCGATGGCGGCGATATCGGCCTTGTTCAGGCGGCGTCTTGCGCCGCTTTGCGGATCGACGATCTGATATCCCGATCTTTCCCGCCACAGGATGACGGGTTTGGGCTTGTCGCCCATGAAGGCCAGCAGGTGGCCGCCGTCCTGCTTCCACCACCTGTCGGCGAGCCTGACCCGGCAGGGCCTGAGCCGCATGGAGCGGGCGCTGCGCTCCACCGCATTGGCGGAGAGATCGCCCTCCCTGACAACGGAATGAGGCGGCAGTTTCAGATCGAAGCTGCGGGCGATGATGGCAATGGCCTTTTCGAGCGGCTGCAGGGAGGCTGTCTGCACACCGCTGTAATGGCCGCCGAGCACGGCACCGAAACTGGCAACGGCGGCGGTGAACTTGTCATAGGCGGCGGCGGTTCTGTGGCGGGCGCGTTCGCTCAGTTCCCTTTCGGCATCGATGACCATGCGTGCCCGGATCGTCATGATCGCAGAGCCCGCCCCTTCGGCGAGGCGCCGGATTTCCGCGCCGGCAAGGTCATCCGGGGAAAAGGCGCTGATGCGCGTTTCGCCCAGCGAGGTCAGCCCCGTCTTGCGGCTGACCGGAAAACCCTGGCGCAGAATTTCTTCGTCTGGGGCGGCGGTGCCGAGGCGAAGCGGCGGTCCGCTTTCCTGGCGGATCCAGACAATGCCTTCCGCCGCCCGTACACGCCGCCCGCCTGCGACCATGGCCTGCTCGCCGGGATGCAGGCGCAGGGGGGTGTCGCTTTTCCAGCTTTCCAGGGCAGACAATCCCCTGAGCAGACCGTCGAGCCAGCCCTCCAGCAATTGCGGATCGACAGGTTCGGGCAACGGGGCCGAAAGCACGGCCCCGTCGCGGGGAATGGCCAGCAGGCGGCAGTCCGGCGCCGACGCCCCCGCCAGCAGATGGCCGGGTTCGGCGGTGAAGATCAGCCTGCGGCCGATATCGGTGCCGTTTTCATCCTCGACCTGCATGAAGACGTCGATATACCCGCCCGTGACGATGCGCCATGGCGCCCCGGCATTCAGGGTGAAGCCCTCGCCGTCGTCGAGACGGGTCTGTGCGGGCGGCAATTGCGCGATATCCTTCATGCCCCCTCCATCAGACGGCGGTAAGGGCCGTTCCGGCGAAGCAGATCGCCATGGCGGCCCTGCTCGATAATGCGTCCGCCTTCCAGGACGACGATGTGATCGCAATGACGAATGGCGCTGAGGCGGTGCGTGATCAGAACACAGGTAATGCCGAGCTGGCGGAGATTGGTCAGGATGGCCTTTTCCGTCAGCGTATCCAGCGCGCTGGTGGCTTCGTCCAGCACGACCAGGCTGGGATTGCCGTACAGGGCCCGGGCAATGGCGATGCGCTGGATTTCACCGCCGCTGAAACCTCGGGTGCCGACCAGCCTGGTTTCATATCCGGCCGGACGGGCGGCGATGATGTCGTGAATCATGGCGGCATGGGCGGCATCGTTCAGCCCCCGGTCGTCGCCGGAGCGGTCCCAGAAGGTGATGTTGTCGCGGATCGATCCGGAAAACATGCCGGGTGTCTGCTCGACATAGCTGACCAGGCCGCGGCGCGATTGCCAGGGCAGATCGCCGACGGCGACACCGTCGTAACGCACGGTGCCCGACCAGGGCTCGATTATGCCGAGAAGGATTTTCCCCAGGGTCGATTTGCCGCTGCCCGACCCGCCGACAATGGCGATCTGGCTGCCGGGCTCGATCCGCAGCGACAATCCCTCGAACAGCGGTGCATCGGGGCTGTAGCCGAAATGGATGTTCTCCGCCTCGATGCGGCGGACGATGCCGGGATGGGGCAGTTCGGGGGGCGGGGCGTCGCTTTTGGCGGTGGCGAAGGTTCCGGCCAGGGGATAGCGGCGCAGATCGTCGATACGCAGGATCGAACCGGATGCCTGCTGCAATTCGCCGCCCAGCGCCGCCAGTTGGGAAACCGGCTGGGCGAACATGCCGGCCAGCATCTGAAAGCCGACCAGCTCGCCCAGGGTCATGGTGCCCTTCATCACCTGATAGGCGCCGAGGGCGAGGATGACAAGCGCCATGAACCCTTCCAGTATCTGCGGGGCCAGGCGGACCAGACGGTAGCGCCGCTCCAGCT
>JALXAG010000093.1 GCA_026992315.1 Sneathiellales bacterium
CGTAAGCCCGGATGATGACACGCACCGCTTCCGGGCCGATGCGGATGCCGCCGTCATCAAGGGCGGTGAACATATCCGGGCGCAGGCGATAGGCATTGAACAGATGGGCGGCGAGGCCTTCGCTCAGCGGGGCGCGGAAGGGTTCCATCAGATCGTAGACGCAGGGATCGGCGCGATCGCGGGAAACATGCAGGAAACCGAAGCCCGGATGCAGGCCGGCGGCGATCACCGCCACCCGCATGTCGCGCCCCAGAATGGCCGAAAGATAGTTGATCACGGCATTGAGCGGATCGTCCCCCGGCCGGCGGCGGCGGAAGGGGCGCGGCGCCCTGGCGGACAGCAGGCCCAGCGCCGGCCAGTATTCCGCCGCTGCCGCCCCCTCGATCCCCCGGACGGCGGCGACATCGGCGCAATGGGGCAGCTTGCGCAGATGCCGGCCCATCGCCGCCAGGGCGCGGACGACATCGGGATTGCCGGCCTCGCGGTTCAGGCGGAAAAGCTGGGCGCGCTGGTTGCGGATGCGGGCATCGACCAGACGGCGGGCCAGGGCCAGCGCCATTTCAGGGTTCAGCACCGCGGCGGCCTGGCGCATGTGCAGATCGCCCTGCCCGGCCGCGGGGCGGACCAGCATGCCCCGGGTTTCGCCGTAACCGTCGACCAGGGCCAGATCGGTATCCGTGGCCAGGCAGTGTTCGTAAACGGCGGGATCGGCGCTGGCCGCCGGGCCGATTTCGATGCGCGCAACCCGGTGATGGGCGATCACGGCCAGGGTGGCGCCATCCTCGTTTTCCACGGCAAAGCTGAGATTCTGCAGGCGCAGGCGCCGGCCGGGTTCGTATACATGCAGGGTGCGCCCGCCGCGGTCATAGCCGGCGCGGTGTTCCCTTTCCTCCTGCAGTTTGCGTTCCGCCTGCAGGGCGGCCAGGGCTTCGTCCTCTCCGGCGATGTCGCGCAGCAGCTGCACCGGGTTTTCCTGCGGGTCGTTGACGCGCTGCAGGACGAAGCTGCGCACGAAAAGATGGCCGAGAAATTCGAAGCCGCGGTCGAAATCGGTGATCCGGGTGCCCTTTTCGTGCATTTCCAGCCCGTGTTCGGCCAGCACTTCGCGCACTTCGCCGAGCGCGGCGGCGGCATCGGCGCGGCGCTTGCACAATACGATGAAATCGTCGGCAAAGCGCACCAGCCGCACGCCGCGCCCTTCGATCGCCTCGTCCAGCGCGTCGAGATAAAGATTGGCCAGCAATGGCGACAGGGGCGAACCCTGGGCGATGCCGCGCCCCTGCCGCCCTGTCTGCCGCCCCTGATCTTCCAGTATCAGGGCGATCAGATCGGCGATCTCCCTGGCGCCGGCGCGGCCCCGAAGCGCCGCATCCAGCTTGGCCAGCAGCATGTCGTGACAGACATTGTCGAAATAGCTGACGATATCCGCCTCGATGACATGGCGGTATCCCGCCCTCTGCCAGCGGCCGATCGCGGCCACGGCCTGTTTGACCGAACGGCCGGGGCGGTAGGCGAAGGAGGCCTCCTCGAACAGGGGCTCCAGCAGCGGGCCCAGCACCAGGGCAAGGGCGGTGTGCACGATCCGGTCCTCCACCGGGGGGATCATCAGCCGCCGGGTGCCGCCCTTCCTTTTCGGTATGTCGACCATGCGGTAGGGGCCGGGCTTCCAGATACCCCGGCGCAGCTCGGCCGTCAGCGCGCCCAGGCGGCAGTCCTGGTCGGTGCCGGCGTCGCAGTCGTTGTCGACGTGGTCGTCGCAGATCTCGTCGGCTTCGGGGTGGACATCGGGGTCCTCGTCGTCGCAGTCCCCGCCAGCAGCGACGTAGCCCTGGGGGGGCTGGCAGGCGGTGCCGGCCTGCTGGCCTCCCCAGCCGTCGTCGTCGTCGTCGTCGTAG
>JALXAG010000094.1 GCA_026992315.1 Sneathiellales bacterium
CCCGGTATCTGCAAAGCATATTCCATTGTCCCGCCCCTCCCCTCCGGATTCCGAGCCCGGGCCACCCCTCGACCCGGGCAACGGCCGCTCATCGTTTTCGTCTGCCGTCCTTGAAATTTACCGCCGAAGCGGCAATCTAGCAGAAGCGCCATGCTACACGGGCCAGGCGCGAAAACAAAACGCAACCATACCCGCACAGATTTCATCGCCTGACAGGAAGGAAGAACACGCCCATGGATCCCGTAAAAGCATTCATGAATCCGGATTTCATCAACAGCCGCGACGGGCGTCCGATCAGAATGCTTGCCGAATATCTCGAACCGAAATCCCGCTTCACCGAAGCGGGTATTCAGGACACGATCGTTTTTTTCGGCTCCGCCAGGATCAAATCGCGCGAAGCGGCCGAAAGGGCACTGGAAAAGGCCCGGGCCGAAGGCAGGGAAACCGCGGGGGCGGAACGTGCGCTTGCCATGTCGGAATATTATGAGAAAACGCGTGAACTGTCCCGCCGCCTCACCCAATGGTCGGAAGCGCTTCCCGGTGGGGAAAAACGCTTCGTCACCTGCACCGGCGGCGGACCCGGCATCATGGAAGCGGCCAATCGCGGTGCCATGGAGGCCGGCGGCATCAGCATCGGCCTTGGCATATCCCTGCCCAAGGAAGCCGGGGTCAACGATTATGTCACGCCCGCGCTGGCCTTCGAGTTCCATTACTTCTTCACGCGCAAATTCTGGTTCACCTATATGGCCAAGGCGGTGGTCGCCATGCCCGGCGGTTTCGGCACCATGGACGAACTGTTCGAAATCCTGACCCTGATCCAGACCTTCAAGATGAAAAAGCGTATGCCCATCGTCCTCTTCGGCGATGAATACTGGGGCAAGGTCATCGATTTCGCCCCCCTGGTCGAAGCCGGCACCATCAATGCCGAGGATATCGCCCTGATGCACCGCACCAGCTCGGTCGATGACGCCTTCGAATACATTACCGCGCAGCTTGCGGAAACGGCGGCCGAAGGCGCCGATCTCTATTTCTGACCCCCGGCTGAGCATCCGCCCGTATTTCGCCCCATTCGGCGCACATGCTATAATTGTTCCGGTGAGCATGTTTTCAGGTCAGGGTTTCTGACGCTGCAGGAGGGTTCCATGGCAGGCAAGACAACGGATAAAGCCAAGACAACGGATAAAGCTGCGGCGAAGACGGCAAAACGTGCGAAAGCCCGGCGCGGCGCCCCTCAGAGAAGCGTGATTCTGAAAGCCGCCATGGATGAGGCGGCGGCAAAAGGATGGCATAACCTGTCCATGACCGCCGTCGCAGAGCGCGCGGACGTGTCGCTCGATACATTGCGCGCCGCCTGTCCCGACCGTCTGGCCATCCTCGCCGCCCTGAACGATGAAATCGATGCCGCCATGCTGGCCGAAGGGCCGGCCGATGCGGGCGAACCGGTCACCGATCGTCTGTTCGAATTGCTGATGCGCCGCTTCGATGCCCTGACCCCGTACAGGGAAGGGCTGCGGGCCTTGGCCGACAGCCGCCCGCCGGCGCCGCTGGGCATGCTTTGTTCCGGTCTGCGCCTGCACCGTTCCATGGGCTGGGTGCTGGAGGCCGCCGGTATCGGCGCCCATGGCCCCAAGGGCCATCTCCGCCGCAGCGGTCTGCTGGCCATCTATGCCATGACCCTGCGCGACTGGCTGGCCGACAACAGCCCCGATCACGCCGCCACCATGGCCGCATTGGACAAACGCCTGAAGCGCGCAGACAGAATATTGTCCCGCTGCCGCAGACGCCGCCACGACCGGCAGGAAGCGGAAATCGTCGCCGAAGCGGTCTGAGCATCCGCCCCCCGGCTCTCCTCTGCAGCGCCTGCCGAACATGACATTTATTTTGCACTGCACAAAACTCTCTTGACGCAGTGCAACATTACCCTTATCTATACGTGCAGGAGATTTTGATTAAGTGCGCCATCGCACTGCATGTCCGGGCGAACGGACAGGATGATTCTGCAACGGAGCGAACAGATGACCAAAAACACCTTCCCGTTTTTCGATGTCGATTACGGTAAACTGCTGAATGGCTTCAAGGTTCCCGGTATCGACGTGAATGCCGTCCTTGATATCCAGCGCAAAAACCTCGAAGCCTTTGCCCAGGCCGCCCAGGCCACCGCAGAAGGCGTCCAGACCGCTGCCAAGCGGCAGGGCGAGCTGATGCAGAAGATGATCGGCGAATATCAGGACACCGCCAAGGAACTGCTGGAAGTTTCCTCGCCGGAGGCCAATGCCGTCAAGCAGGCCGATCTGCTGAAGAAGAATGTCGAACAGGGCCTCGGCAATCTGCAGGAACTGTCCGATATCGTCGTTAAATCGCAGCAGGAAGCGCTCGGCGTGATCAGCCGTCGCACTGTCGAGGCGATCGAGGAATTCAAGGCCCAGATCCCCGCCGGCGAAGCCAAGTAAAAAATAACGGCAATCAGCAGGCGGCCACCGTCTGCGATAACCGTAAAATCCGAAAGGGTGCCTGTTGTCACGGGCGCCCTTTTGCATGTTTCCCCCCTGGGTGTGCCAAGGCGGGCAGCGCCGATTTGATCCTTGTTCGCGGCCCCGCAGCCGCTATCCTGCCTGCAACAAGGACAGGAGGCAGCATGGACAGGATCGATTTCGACGATTTTCTGAAAGTAGATATCCGCACCGGCACCGTTATACGCGCCGAACCCTATCCGGAAGCGCGAAAACCCGCCATCAAGCTATGGGTCGATTTCGGCAATGAAATCGGCGTGCGCAAATCCTCGGCCCAGATTACCGCCAATTACACAGCCGAGGCCCTGATCGGACGGCAGGTCGTCGCCGTGGTCAATTTCCCGCCGCGGCAAATCGGCAAATTCATGTCGGAGATTCTCGTTCTCGGCGTTCCCGATGAAAATGGCGAAGTCTGCCTGCTGGGACCCGACAAAAAGGTTCCCGACGGCGGGCGCATGTACTGATCCCTCCCGTTCCCTCTCATCGCCAGAAGGAATGGCACCCGGAACCGGCTGTACGGCCGAAGACATCTGAAACATATAAAGAAGGTAAAAACATGTGGAGAAGGGGAAGGGGTGGCGGCCCGATAAAGCTGTTGGGGGGGTATCAGGGAGGCATTCACCGGACCGCCTGAAAAACTATACAGTGTAGTTTAGTTCGTGCAAGCGCCTTTTCAAGAGGCAGCGGCGATTTTTTTCCGCTGCCTTCCCCGTCCCGGCCATCGCAAGCGCAGACCGCATGCCCATTCCCGCCTGAGAGAACGTTATGAAACATCCGGTAACGACCGAACCCGGCCCCCATGCGCGCACGGTATTTGTTGACGAATGGGGAAAGCCGGATGCCAGGATAAAAACCGGGAACGGACCCGCTGCTGCAGAATGAATAAATCAACGGGTTATGAGGCCTTGGGGTTTCCACCGGCCCGTTCCCTGATTATACCTTTAGCGGTTCCCGTACAGGGTTGCCGGCGACCGTCCGCCGCTTTTCATGGAGTGTCCCGAACAATGACCACCCCCGACAGCGACAATCTGAACCTGCTTTCCGATCTGATCGGCATGGCCCGCAAGGCCGGCGCCGATGCGGCCGATGCCGTTGCCGTCAACAGTGCATCGCTTTCCGTGTCCTGCCGCCTCGGCCGACCCGAGGATCTGGAGCGTTCCGAATCGCGCGATATCGGGCTCAGGGTTTTTATCGGCCGCTCGCAGGCCATCGTCTCCAGCAGCGACGATAGTGCCGAAGCCCGCAAGGCCATGATCGAACGCGCCATAGCCATGGCCCGGCTGACCCCGGAAGATCCCTACTGCGGCCTGGCCCCGGAGGACAGGCTGACCCGCGATCTGCCGGATCTGGATCTGTACGATGCCACCGAACCCGACAGCGAAACCCTGATTAACCTGGCTCTGCGGGCCGAAGAGGCCGGACGCGCGGTCAAGGGCGTGACCAATTCCGAAGGCGCCGACGCCTCCTGGAGCCGCCATGGCATCGCGCTCGTCACCAGCCATGGTTTTTCCGCCGCCTATCAGGGCAGCAGCTTCGGCCTCTCCGCCTCGATGATCGCAGGCAAGGATACGGGGATGGAGCGCGATTACGATTTCACCTCCGCCCGCCATTTCGCCGATCTCTGCGCGCCGGAGGAAATCGGCGCCACCGCCGGAGAGCGCGCCGTTGCCAGGCTCAATCCGCGCAAGATGCCCTCCTGCACCGTCCCGGTCGTTTTCGACCGCCGGGTATCGGCCAGCCTGCTCGGGCATTTTTCCGGCGCCATCAACGGCAGCACCGTTGCCCGCGGCACCAGCTTTCTGAAGGATGCGATGGACCATCCCGTCTTCTCGCCCGCCGTCACCATTATCGACGATCCGCACCGTCTGCGCGGGCTGCGCTCCAAGCCCTTCGACGGCGAAGGGGTCGCCAATCAGCCCCTGAAGCTGGTCGAGAACGGCATTCTGACAAGCTGGCTGCTCGATTCCACCTCTGCCCGGCAGCTCAACCTGCAAACCAACGGCCGCGCCAGCCGCGGCACCGGATCGCCGCCATCGCCCGCCCCGACCAATCTGTATATGCAGGCAGGCAATTTGCCGCTGAAGGCATTGCTGGCGGATATTGCAAGCGGTTTTTACGTTACGGAGCTCATCGGCATGGGCGTCAATGGGGTCACCGGCGATTACAGCCGTGGTGCCGCCGGCTTCTGGATCGAAAACGGCGAGATCGCCCATCCCGTATCCGGCATGACCATAGCCGGCAATCTCAAGGACATGTTCCGCCAGATAACCCCGGCGGACGATCTGGAATTCCGTTACGGCACCAATGCGCCGACCCTGCGCATCGACGGCATGACGGTGGCGGGAGACTGATGTGAGCAACAGCCTGAAGGCCGACCGCGACCTGCTGAGCGGTGCCGTGCGCAAGGCGGGGGCCCTGGCGCTGGACTATTTCCATAAGGGCGCCAAATCCTGGGAAAAGGAAAAGGGCCATCCGGTGACCGAGGCCGATATCGCCGTCAACGACCTGTTGCACGAACACCTGGCCGGATCCCGACCCGATTACGGCTGGCTGTCGGAGGAAACGGCCGACAATCCCGAACGGCTGAACAAAAAGCGGGTCTGGATCGTCGATCCCATAGACGGCACCCGCGCCTTCATGAAGGGCCTGGCGGAATTTTCCGTCTGTGCCGCCCTGGTTGAAGAGGGCAGGCCGGTTCTCGGCGTCGTGTTCAACCCGGCCAGCGAAGAATTCTTCGAAGCCCGGCTGGGTCAGGGGGCCACGCTGAACGACGAACCCATTGCCATCGGTACCGGCGCGCGGCTGAAGGACGCCCATTTCCTGACATCGGAACGGACCTTCAAGCGCAAGGACTGGCCCCGCCCGCAGCAGAGCTTCCGGCGCACCTGGATGAGCTCCATCGCCTATCGCATGGCCATCGTCGCAACCGGACGTTTCGATGTCGCCATCTCCCTGGCACCGAAAAGCGATTGGGACATCGCGGCAGCCGAACTGATCATGACCGAGGCCGGCGCCCTGTGCACCGACCGCAAGGGACAAAGCTTCACCTATAATCAGCCCATCCCCCGCCAGAACAGCGTTGTCGGCGCCGCCCCCGCGCTGCATGCCGAGCTTCTGGCCATGCTGGCCGAACAGGTCTGAAAAAGCGAAAGGCCCGGCTCGAGGCCGGGCCAGCAAGCAAGAAATACCGCTTCAGAGACGTTCCAGCATATATTCGGCCGAGGAAACCTCGAAGGCGCCCGGCTTTTCGACATTCAGCATGGCAACCTCGCCATCGCGCAGCAGCATGGAATAGCGCTGCGAGCGCGTGCCCATGGCAAAACCGCTGGCATCCAGTTCCAGCCCCAGCGCGCGGGTGAATTCGCCGTTACCGTCGGCCGCCATGACCACCGCATCGCCGACGCCCTGATCCTTGCCCCAGGCATCCATGACGAACACATCGTTGACGGACACACATACGATCTTCTCCACCCCCTTGGCGGCCAGGGCATCCGCATTGGCCTTGAAGCCGGGCAGATGCTTCGCCG
The DNA here is from genome assembly GCA_026992315.1 of Sneathiellales bacterium. Lineage (GTDB taxonomy): Bacteria > Pseudomonadota > Alphaproteobacteria > Minwuiales > Minwuiaceae > JALXAG01. Next base: position 6,038 of record JALXAG010000094.1, read on the forward strand.
AACAGGTCGGCGTAAAGGCGCCGGGCACGGCGAATACCGCCACAGTACCGCTGCCCATCAATTCGGACGTGCTGACCGGCTGCGGCCCCTCCGCCCCCATGATCATCAGCGTCGCTTCCGGCAGTTTGTCACCAACTGAAATCGTCATTACCCTCTCCCCTTCAAAATGAATGGCACGGCGATGATGCCGCTGCTACGGAAATGGTACAGCATTCACGACGATCAAGGGCCAGTGGCATACCGCTCCGCAGGCAGTTACGCTTCTCATCCCTTTTCGATCGGCACCTGCCGCCGTTCCAGGGCACGGCGCCCCTGATAGAGGATCACGGTCAGGTCTTCGCCGAGCAGCCATTTCGAGGCCCCCGCATCGAGGCGGTAGCGAAACCGCAACCGCCCCGGGGAAAGACGGATGAGCTCAGGCGCGCTCAGCGCATCGCCAGGGCCGGTTTCAACGATCAGATCCGGGGCATCGAATCCTTCGGCCCCTTCGATATCGACTGTCAGAATGCTGGCCTGCGCCTTTTCGACGATCCGCGCACGCACCGGCAGCGCCTGCGCATCGACAAGCCGGGGCACCCTGGCAACATAGTCGCGGATAATGCCTTCGGCGGCCTGCCCCGGCTGAAGGCGCAGTCGATCGCTGAAGCTGATCGGCACGCAGATTTCGCTGCAGATGGCCAGATCCGCCTTCAGTTGCAGGTTCACCGGGGCATCGGAGCGGCGGGGCCGCACGTAAACCGGCAGAATCACCTCGTCGTGATAGCCATAAGTCTGCAGATCGTAGAGGGTGAAACGCATCGGCAGCGGCCAGCGCACCTGTGCCTGCTGCAGGTTGCCCGATCCCGACCAGTCGAAGAAGGGGGGAACGCCGGCCTCGCCGGGGGAGCGCCAATACATCTTCCAGCCCGGCCGGATACGGACCATCAGACCCGCCAGATAGCTGCCATCGGCCTGCTGCCCGCCCGCGATCAGGCGCATGCTGGCCGGACCGCGCTCCGTCCAATGGGCGGCCATGGCCATTGTCGTCACCGAGCAGGCCAGCAACAGGGCCAGCAGGACCGTTTCCGCCCCCTTCAGGATCTTCATTGCATGCATTCCGTTCCTTCGCTCAGACGCCGTCAATGTGTAAACAGGCAGGTTAACCGCCTTCCCGGCATCGGCAAAGACACTTTTCCGTGCCCGGAAAAAGAAGATAGCCCTTGAGTTTTCCGCCGCAAGGCGCATCTTTAAGTGTATGGATACAAAGAATTCCTATCTTGAGGGTCAGGTGCTCATCGCCATGCCGACGATGCAGGACCCGCGTTTCGAAAAATCGGTGATCTATCTCTGCTCCCATTCGGCGGATGGGGCGATGGGGCTGATTGTCAACAAGCCGCTGACGAACATGTCCTTTCCGGAACTGCTGGAACAGATCGGCATCACGCCTTCCGATCACAGCCGCAACATACGGGTTCAGTTTGGCGGGCCGGTGGAGACGGAGCGCGGCTTTGTCATGCACAGTGCCGATTACCGCCATGAGGGTACGGTGGCACTCAGTGAGGATCTGTCCCTGACGGCGACGGTGGATATTCTGAAGGACATCGCTGAAGGCGGCGGGCCGCGCCAGGCGCTGATCGCCCTCGGCTATGCCGGCTGGGCGCCCGGACAACTGGAAGCGGAAATCCAGGCCAATGGCTGGTTGCACGCCCCGGCGGTCCCCAGCCTGATCTTCTCCGACGGCGGGGAGGAAAAGTGGCACCAGGCCCTGGCCAGCATCGGCATCGATCCGCTGACCATTTCCGCGGATGCCGGCCACGCCTGAACAGGCTCCACAGCCGTAGCCGCAACCGGTCGGTTATTCCCTAAGCGGCGGCGCCGGATCGCCGGCAAGACGGGCATAGAGCAGATGATCCTGCCAGGTGCCGTTGATGCGCAGATAGCCCCTGCCCAGCCCTTCATGACGGAACCCGCAGGCCTCCAGCACCCGACGGCTGGCCGTATTGGCGGGCAGGCAGGCCGCTTCCAGCCGGTGCAGCCCCTGTTCGGCAAAGGCCCATTCGGCCAGAACCGACAGGGCCTCGCGCATATAGCCCCGCCCCGTATGATGCACGCCGAGCCAGTATCCGATCATGCCGCTTTGCGCCACGCCACGGCGGATATTGGATAAGGTGATCCCGCCGAGCAGCATCTGCGTATCGGCGGCAAAAATGAAAAAGGCATAGCCGATCCCCTCCCTCATTTCCCGGTGATAGGCCCGCAGACGGCGGCGAAAGGCGGCCCGCGTCAGGGCATCGGCAGACCAGCTCGGTTCCCATGGCACCAGATGATCGCGGCTTTCGGCCCGCAGGCGCGCCCATTGCTGCCAGTCGGCACCATCGGGAATGCGCAGCAGCAGACGCCTGCCGCGCAAGGGGGCCGGCGCATTCGACGGGCTGAACAATTCGAAAGCCATTCACGCCCCTTCCCTATGATACGGCGATACGATCGCCCCGCAATGGCGGGGCAAGGGATCAGCGCTTCAACCTTGCCGCAATCGAGGCGCGCTTTTCAAGCTTTTCCAGATCGCCGACCGCCGCCAGCGCCGCCTCCCCCGCCTGCAGCAGGCGCACCATGACCCGGCGCAGATCCTCGGCCTTGACCGCATCGAGGGCCGCGGTGATTTCCCCGATGCTGCGCGGGCGTCCCCAGATCATGACCTGACGGGCCAGTTGCTCGACCCGGGAGGAGGAGCTTTCCAGCGACATCAGCAGCGATGCCTTCATCTGCGCCCGTGCCCGGGCGGTCTCCTCCTCATCGATTTCCGCTGCCGCCTTGTGCAGTTCCCCGCACAGCACCGGCACCATTTCCGGCAGCATCTCCGGCGCCGTTCCGGCATAGAAGCTGAGGGTACCGCAATCGCGATAGGAGGTGGCATAGGCATAGACCGAATAGGCCAGCCCGCGTTTTTCGCGGATTTCCTGAAACAGGCGCGAGGACATGCCCCCGCCCAGCACCGATGCCAGTATCTGGCAGGCATGAAAATCATCGTCGTCGTAGGAAACCCCGGGCAGGGCCAGGGTTACATGGGCCTGTTCAAGCGGCCGTTCGTCGCGGTGTTCGCGCGGATCGTAACGCCCGGCCTCCGCGGCATGGTCCGATGTCGTCGCGCTGGCGGGAAACAGTTCCGCCGCCTGCTCGCACAAGGCATCGTGATCGACGGCGCCGGCCGCCGCCAGCACCATGTTCGCACTGTGATAATGACAGGCGGTGTAACGGCGCAGATCCTCCGCCCCGAAGCCCTGCACCCGTTCCGCCGGTCCCAGAATGGAACGCCCCAGCGGTTGCCCGGGAAAACAGGCGGCCTGCAGATGATCGAAAACGATATCGTCCGGCGTATCGTGAGCCTGGGCGATTTCCTGCACCACGACATCGCGTTCGCGGCGCAGTTCCTCTTCATCGAACACCGAATGGAACAGGATATCGGCCAGAATATCGGTGGCCAGAGGCACATCCTCCTTCAGCACCCGGGCGTAATAGGCCGTCGTCTCCCGCCCCGTATAGGCGTTGAGTTGCCCGCCCACACGCTCGATCTCTTCGGCGATCCGGCGCGCATCGCGCCGCTCCGTTCCCTTGAAGGCCATGTGCTCCAGCAAATGGGACAGGCCGTTTTCATCTTCCCTTTCATGGCGGGCGCCGGCTTCCACCCATACGCCAACGGTGGCACTGGCCAGCCCCGGCATGTCGTCGGTCACGACCCTGAGGCCGTTATCGAGGATGCTCTGGCGGACGGTCATGGGCATTTTTCCTGCATCGGAGAAGCCATATTCCACGGTTCAGCCGACAATACGCGCCCTTTCCCGGACATGGCGCTTCACGGCCGCAAGATCGTTTGCCAAAACGCTGAAGCGCTCCGGCATCTCAAGCAATCCGGCGAGACGATCGGGCAGGGGCGGATGAATGCCCGCCGCCTGTTCCACCGCATCGGCGAATTTCGCCGGATGCGCCGTCGCCAGCGATATCACCGCCACATCCTCCTCCGTATCCATATCCCGCGCCGCGACGAGGCCGACGGCGGAATGGGGATCGACCACCCCGCCATGATCGCGGGCGCAGCGGGCGATCTCGGCCAGGGTTTCATCCTCGTCCACCCGGCGGGCGGCAAACAATGCCCGAAGCCGGGCCATCGCCGCATCGCCGATATCGAAGGCACCGCTTTGAGCGAGGCTGTTCATCATCGCCGACACCGCCCCGGCATCGCCGTCATGCAGTTCATACAGCAGGCGTTCGAAATTGGAGCTGACCTGAATGTCCATGCTGGGGCTGATGGTCGCCATGACATCGCGGCATTCGTAACGGCCGGTGGCCACCATCCGTGCCAGAATGTCATTGCGGTTCGTCGCCACCATCAGTCTTTCGACCGGCAGCCCCATTCTGTGCGCGGCATAACCGGCGAACACATCGCCGAAATTGCCCGTCGGCACCGAAAACGCCACCCGCCGCGCCGGCACGCCCAATGCGACGGCGCTGAAGACGTAATAGACGATCTGGGCCATGATGCGCGCCCAATTGATCGAATTGATCGCTGCCAGCGCCAGTTCCCGACGAAAGGCCGCATCGTTGAACATCGCCTTCACCAGGGCCTGGCAATCGTCGAAACTGCCTTCGATGGCGATATTGTGCACATTGGCATCCATGACCGTGGTCATCTGGCGGCGCTGCACCTCCGACACCCGGCCATGGGGATGAAGGATGAAGATATCCACCGCATCGAGGCCCCGGCAACCGGCGATCGCCGCCGATCCCGTATCGCCGGAAGTCGCGCCGATGATCGTCGCCCGCCCGCCCCTTGCGCTGAGCACGTGATCGAACAGTTTGCCCAGCAGTTGCAGGGCCACATCCTTGAAGGCCAGTGTCGGGCCGTGAAACAGTTCCAGCAGCCACAGGCGGCTGTCCATCTGACGCAGCGGCGTGCGGGCACGGTGGAAAAATCCTTCGTAGGCGGCCGCGATCAGCGCGCGGAAATCGGTGGCGGAAATGCTGCCCTCGACAAAGGGATACATGATGGCGAAGGCCACATCCTCGTAAGGTTTTCCGGCCAGGGCGCGCAAATCCGCATCGCTGAACTGCGGCCAGGCGGCGGGAAGATACAGCCCGCCGTCGGGGCTGAGCCCCGCCAGCAGAACGTCATCGAATGCGATCCTGCCGCCATTGCCTCTGGTACTGATATAATCCATGGATTGTCCTTCCGCCTTCAGACATCGCCGCCATAGCGTCCGAGAAGATGATCCCTGTAGGCCGCCGCCGACAAGGGCGCGCCGGTCAGGGCCATCATCATTTCATCCGTATCGGCCGGCTGGGGCCGGGCGTACATCGACCGGACGAGCCAGTCAAGCAATCCTGACAGATCGCCGCCGGCCAGCGCCCCGTCGAGAGGGCCGAGAGCATCTTCCGCGGCCTTGAAAATCTGCGCCGCCGCCATCGCGCCCAGCACATAGGTGGGAAAATAACCGAACAGGCCGTACATCCAGTGAATGTCCTGCATGCAGCCGTCCCGGTCGGTTTCCGGCACGATGCCGAGAGAGGCTTTCATCCCCTCCGCCCAGGCGCCGGGCAGATCGCGCACCTGCAGGTCGCCGCACAACAGCGCCTGTTCGAGCTCATAACGCAGCAGGATGTGCAGCGGATAGCTGACCTCGTCCGCCTCGACCCGGATCGGGCCGGGCGAGACCCGCGTCATCAGGGCATGAAGGCGTTGTCCGCTCCACCCCCCGCCGGCATGGTCGCGAAGGCGGGCGGCAAGATAGCCGGCAAAGTGACGATTGCGTCCGACCTGCTTTTCAAACAGCAGCGACTGACTTTCATGCAGCACCATGCTGTCCATCCGCCCGGCGGATTGCGCCCGCCAGGCCGGCGGGCGGTTCTGTTCCAGCAGGGCATGACCGGTTTCATGCAGCACCGCCAGTATCCCCTCCAGCACATTCGCGGGATCGAAACGGGCGGTGATGCGGACATCGCCGGGCATGCCGCCGGTGAACGGGTGCAGGCTTTCATCGAGGCGGCCATGGGCGAAATCGAAACCCATATCCGCCATCAGATCCCGCGACAATGCCCGTTGTGCTTCCACCGCAACCTTGGGCAGGGAGGACCGCGCCTGCCCTTGCTGCCGCTTGACGGCACCTTGCAGCAGATCGGGCAGAAACCCTTTCAGTTCCGCAAAAAGCGCATCGATCCGTTGCCTCCGCCCGCCGGGCTCGAAGCCGTCGAGCAGGGCATCGTAAGGCGAACAGTCAAGCATTTGCGCCAGGGCCTGGGCGCGTTCGCGGGTGGCGGCCACCACTTCGGCCAGGAAAGGGGCGAGCGTGGGAAAATCGTCCTCCGCCCGCGCCTGCCGCCAGACGGTTTCACAACGCAGCCGCGCCGCCTGGAAACGCTCCTGGACATCGGCCGGAACCGCACGGGCCCGCAGCACCTGCCGGCGCATGTGATGAAGGTTGCTGCGGCGCAGTGCGTCATCCGTCTGATCGTCCGCCTCTTCCGCGGCGGCGGCATCCAGCAGATCGGGAAGATCAGGTGCTGTGAGCAATTCATGGATCAGGCGCTCCGCCTCGCCCAGCACTTCGTTGCGGCTGTCCGCGGCGCCGGAGGGCATCGTCACGGCGCTGTCCCATTCCAGCAGCGCCTGCATGTCCGACAGGCGCAGAATGCGGGAAAAGCGCGCCAGCAGGGCCTGATAAGCCGTCTGATCCGCGCTCATTGCCCGGCTTTACCGTCCTTTTCCGCATCGTTATGCGGTGTGGTGTCCTTGCGCCCCTCCTCTTCGCGACGCAGATGCCAGATGACATAAATGGCCGCCAGCACCAGCGCCAGGGAGAACCAGGTAATGGCGTAGGAAAGATGGTTGTTGGGAATGGTGATGCGCACCTGCCCGCCCAGGGGATAGATACCGGGAATATCCGCCTTGTCGGCAACGACAACGACAGGCAGAACATCGATGCCGAGGGCGGCGCCGATCTGGCGGGGATCGACATAGAACCAGGTGTTTTTGGCCGGATCGTTATCCGGCACCATCCAGCCCTGTTTCTGTGCCTTGCGCGCCACGCCGGTCAGGGTGACGACACCCTTGAGCTGCCCCTGGGGACGGCTGGCCCCGTCGCGCAGGTTCTGCGGCACCCATCCGCGGTTGACGATCACCCAGCGCCCGTCGGTCAGGCGCATTGGCGTCAGAATGTGATAGCCGAGATTGCCGCGCAGGGAATGCGCAACCAGATAGATTTCCTTGTCGTGATCGAACACCCCCGTCAGGCGCAGATGGCGGTAGTTCAGCGCCTCGGGATCGATTTCCCCCTTCGGCATGTCCACCACCGGCGCCTCGACCTTTGCCGTGATTTCGGCAATGAGCGCATTCTTCCACATCAGCCGCTGCACCTGCCAGATGCCGAGGCCGATCATGATGACTATGGCCGGAACCGTGAACACGGTCGGCCAGAATTGCGGTTTGAATTTTCCGATCACTCGTGCAGCTCTATGTCCTGGGTGGCCTTATGCCTGTACTGCAATCCGATCAGCACCCCCTTGAAAGGGCGCAGCAGGCCCAGCGATCCGAAAAGGATCAGCGGCAGCCACAATACAAGATGCAGCCAGTAGGGCGGTTGATACACCACCTCGACCCAAAGAGCCAGCGCCACGACAACGAAGCCGAGAAACAGAATGATGAAAACGGCAGGCCCATCGCCGGAATCGACCCTGGAGAAATCCAGACCGCATTCGGTGCAGGATGGCGCGACCGTCAGATAACCGTTGAACAGCTTCCCCTTCCCGCAGCGCGGGCAGCGCCCCCGCAGCCCGGCCAGGAAAGGGGAAACATGTCCATATTCGGTTTGCGGCATCGATCAGCCGCCGTGAACAGTGGCACCCAGGCTGCCCCACCAGTAAATGCTGGCAAAGAGGAACAGCCAGATGACATCGACGAAATGCCAGTACCAGGCTGCCGCCTCGAAGCCGAAATGATGATTCGGAGTAAAGTGCCCCTTCATCGCGCGCACCAGATTGACGATCAGGAAAATCGTGCCGATGATGACATGGGCGCCATGGAAACCGGTGGCCATGAAGAAGGTGGAGCCATAGATACCACCGGTGAAATCGAACGGCGCCTCGGCATATTCATAGGCCTGAATACCCGTGAAGGTGAGGCCCAGCAGAATGGTCACCGCCAGCCCCGTGATCAGGCCCTTGCGGTTGTTTTCCTTCAGCGCGTGGTGCGCCCAGGTCACCGTCGTGCCGGACAACAACAGAATGATCGTGTTGACAAACGGCAGCCCCCACGGGTCCAGCACCTCAATCCCTTCAGGCGGCCAGACACCGCCGATCGATTCCTTCGGAAACAGCGCAGCGTTGAAATAGGCCCAGAACCAGGCAACGAAGAACATCACCTCGGAGGCGATGAACAGGATCATGCCATAGCGCAGATGAAGCTGCACCACCGGCGTGTGGCGGCCTTCGACCTGGGCCTCGCGGATAACGTCGCGCCACCAGGCGATCATCGTGTACAGAATGCCCAGAACGCCGACGACCGCCAGCCAGACCGGCCCGTCATGCATGGCCCAGACCAGCCCTGTCGCCGCAAGAAAGGCCGAAACGGAACCGACGAACGGCCACGGGCTGGGATCTACCAGATGATAATCATGTGCGGGTGCATGGGTGTTTGCCATTCCCTGTACTCCTCGTTTTATCCGCTTCCCCTCAGCGGTTTATACATGCATGCCCCGCCCGCATGGGCGCTGGCGGTTCATTACTGTTTTCCGGCAACCGCCTTCCCGGCCGCCGCCAGATGTATCTTGCGCCCGCCATCCGGAACCGTATTTCCGGCCTGTGGCGGATCGGATTTTTCCGCATCGACAAAGAAAATATAGGACAGGGTGATCGTCTTCACCTCGTCGAGATTACCGTCCTTCACGATCTCAGGATCGACATAAAACTGAACCGGCATTTCCACCCTTTGCCCCGGTTCCAGAACCTGTTCGTCAAAGCAGAAACAGGCGATCTTGTCGAAGTAGAGCCCCGCCTTGGTCGGCGTGACGTTATAGACCGCGTTGCCGACTATGCGCCGGTTGGTCGGGTTATAGGCTTCATAAAACGCCAGCCCGGTTTCGCCGACCCTGACGGTTATTTCCTTTTGCAGGGGGCGAAACTGCCACGGCATGTTCTTGGCGGTATCGGCGTTGAAACGCACGGTAATCTTGCGGTCCAAAACCACCGTGCTTTCCTGTTCGGCAACCTGGGTGGTGCCGCCATAACCCGTGACCCGGCAGAAGAGGTTATACAAGGGCACTGCGGCAAAGGACATGCCGACCATGCCGGCAACGATACAGAAGAGCATGATCGCCGTGCGGCGTACTGCGCGCTCGTTGCCTGCAGTACTTGTACTATCCTTCATCTCCTGCATTCCCTCACTCATGATCCTGCCCCTGCTTTCATCCGCGCCAGCGTTACGAAAAACAACAGCACCACGAAGGCGGCCAGCGACAGGGCCAGCGCGATATTCTTGCCCCGGCGTTTGCGATGTTCCTCATGAATCGGCATCAGATCATCCCCCCGAGCCATCGGTCTAGCGGCAAAAGGGCAAACAGCAGGAAGAGATAGAGGATCGAATAGGCGAACATCCGCTTCGCCGGCCCGTAATCGCCCTCGCCCGCGAAATAAACCCGCACGGCCCAATAGATGAAAATGCCGCCCAGAACCAACACCCCGAGATTGTAAACCATCCCGGTCATGCCGATCACTCCCGGCAGCAGGGTGATCGGAAACAGCGCCAGGGTATAGATCAGAATCTGTACCCGTGTCGCCTTCTCCCCGGCCACCACCGGCAGCATGGGGACGCGGGCTGCCTCGTAATCGCCCCGCTTGAACAGCGACAACGCCCAGAAATGCGGCGGTGTCCACATGAAGATGATGGTAAACAGCAGGATACCGCCCAGATCGATCCCACCGGTCACCGCGGCCCAGCCGATCATCGGCGGAAAGGCGCCGGCGGCCCCGCCGATGACTATATTCTGTGGCGTGCGCCGCTTCAGCCACATGGTGTAAATGAAAACGTAATACAGAATGGAAAGAGCCAGCAGCCCCGCCGCCACCATATTGGTCGCCAGCTCCAGCAGCAGAACGGCGATAACGGCAAGCGTCGCACCGAAAGCCAGCGCTTCGCCCCGTTCAATCCGTCCCGCCGGAATCGGCCGTTTGCGCGTTCTGCTCATGATGGCATCGATATCGGCATCGAACCACATATTGATTGCCCCCGAAGCGCCGGCGGCCACCGCAATGCACAAAATGGCGGTGAAACCGATCACCGGGTCGATCCTTCCCGGCGCCATCATCATGCCGATCAGGCCGGTGAACACCACCAGCGACATGACGCGCGGCTTGAGCAACGCGATATAATCCGACACCCGCGCCGCCGAAACGGCGCGGGCTTCATCGGTTTGCTGAACGGAAATGTCGCTCAAGTTCCTACTCCCTGGCCCGGATCATTTGATCTTCGGCAGTTCGTTGTACTGATGGAAGGGCGGCGGGGAGGACAGCGTCCATTCCAGCGTCGTCGCCCCCTCACCCCAGGGATTATCGGCGCAACGGCGCTTGCGCATGAACATTTCCGCCAGCATGATCAGGAAAATGATCACGCCCACCGCCGCAATATAGGAACCGATCGATGAGATATAGTTCCAGCCGGCATAGGCATCCGGATAATCCGGGATACGGCGCGGCATCCCGGCCAGACCGAGGAAATGCTGCGGGAAGAAGATCAGATTGACGCCGATGAACGTCACCCAGAAATGCAGCTTGCCCAGGGTTTCGTTGTACTGATAACCGCTCATCTTGCCGATCCAGTAATAGAACCCGGCAAAAATGGCGAACACGGCCCCCAGGCTGAGCACATAATGGAAATGCGCCACCACGTAATAGGTGTCATGCAGGGCCGTATCGACACCGCCATTGGCCAGCACCACGCCGGTGACACCACCGACGGTGAACAGGAAGATGAAACCGAAGGCCCACATCATCGGCACGCGGAACTGGATGGAACCGCCCCACATGGTGGCGATCCAGGAGAAGATCTTGATGCCTGTCGGCACCGCGATCACCATGGTCGCCGCCGTGAAGTATGCGCGGGTATCGACATTCAGTCCGACCGTATACATGTGGTGGGCCCAGACGATGAAGCCGACCACGCCGATCGCCACCATGGCATAGGCCATGCCGAGATAGCCGAAAACCGGCTTGCGCGAGAAGGTGGAGACGATCTGGCTGATGATGCCGAAACCGGGCAGGATCAGGATATAGACTTCGGGATGACCGAAGAACCAGAACAGATGCTGGAAGAGAATCGGATCCCCGCCGCCTTCCGGATTGAAGAAGCTGGTGCCGAAGTTACGGTCGGTCAGCAGCATCGTGATACCGCCGGCAAGCACCGGTAGCGACAGCAGCAGCAGAAACGCCGTCACCAGCACCGACCAGACGAACAGCGGCATCTTGTGCAGGGTCATGCCCGGGGCGCGCATGTTCAGAATGGTGGTGATGAAATTGATCGCACCCAGAATGGACGAGGCACCAGCCAGATGCAGCGAAAGAATGGCGAAATCGACCGCAGGACCAGGCTGCCCCGTCAGCGAGGACAGCGGCGGATAAATCGTCCAGCCGGTACCGACACCATAACCGCCGGGAGGGCCTTCGACGAACATCGACAGGACGAGCAGCAGAATTGCCGGAGGCAGCAGCCAGAAGGAAATATTATTCATGCGCGGAAACGCCATATCCGGCGCACCGATCATCAGCGGCACGAACCAGTTGCCGAAACCGCCGATCATCGCCGGCATGACCATGAAGAAGATCATGATCAGCGCATGAGCCGTGACAATGACGTTGAACAACTGCGTATCATAACCCTGCTCGGCATTACCGGGCAGCCACTGAATGCCCGGATCCTGCAGTTCCATACGCATGTAAACGGACATGGCCCCGCCAATGATCCCCGCAATAACCGCGAAGACCAGATACATGGTACCGATATCCTTGTGATTGGTCGAATAGACCCAGCGCTTCCATCCGGTGGGATGATCGCCGTGATCGCTGTGTGCCGCGGTGTGCCCTTCAGCCATGGTTCAAACCCTCTCTACTCGCGGTTCTGTTTGTTGTCGTTCGCAGCCACCTGGATGGCAGCCGGTTTCGTGCGGGAAGCAAATTCTTCCTTGGCCTTCTTCAGCCAGGTCTTGAATTCCTCCTTGGAAACCACCTTGACCATGATCGGCATGAAACCGTGATCCTTGCCGCACAGTTCCGAACACTGGCCGTAAAAGGTGCCTTCGGTATCGGTCGGGAACCAGGTTTCGTTGATCCGCCCCGGAACCGCATCCAGCTTGACGCCGAAGGACGGCACCGCCCAGGAATGAATCACATCGGCGGCAGTGGTCAGCAGCCGCACCTTGACGCCGACCGGCAGCACCAGGGCATTATCCGTTGTCAGCAGGCGAAGCTGCCCGTCCTTGAGCTCGTTATCGGGCACCATCACGGCATCGAAGCTGAGATCGTCATAATCGGGGTATTCGTAGGTCCAGTACCACTGGCTGCCGATCGCCTTGATGGTTATATCCGCATCGACCGCCTTGTCCTGAAAATAGAGCAGGCGGAAAGACGGAATGGCGATCACCACCAGAATCATGATCGGCACCACCGTCCAGACCACTTCGAGCAAGGTGTTGTGCGATGTCTTCGACGGCGTCGGATTGGCCCTGGCATTGAAGCGCACGGCAACGATAATCATCAGCACCAGCACCAGCGCCACGATACCGATGATGATCGGCAGCAGCAGATTATCGTGCATGCCGCGCAGCATTTCCATCACCGATGTTGCCGGTTCCTGCTGCAGCATCTGCCAGGGTTCGGCATGACCCTGCGCCTCGGCATACGCCACGGACGCGCCCGACAGCATCATCGCTGCAGACATTACCGCCAAAGACTTTATTTTCGAGAACAGCATCACTCTTTCCGCCCCTCGTCTTGATCCCGGGGCTGTCTGCTATGGGCGCCACATACGCTTTTGCGACCCCCAGACATCCCCCGCCTTACCCGAATTCGCAGAGTTCTTTCTGCCCTGTGAATTCATTATAATTATTCTGTTTCATCGGCATAAAAAACCGGATTAAGCCAGAAATACAGATCGAGACGCCTTGACGCAAGCACAACCCGCATCCATATACGCAAATATTTTGCTCTTTATCGACAATTGCGGGCATTTTTCCGGGTTTTCACATCCTATTGTAGCAATACAACTGGTAGTGATTATCAGTAGTAAATTGATATGCGCTGGCGCGACGGCAGGCGATAAGACTGGCGAATGATGCGTTTTGCACTATTCTGATCCGGCAGCCCCCACCGGAGTCGTATACCGGGAGAAGCGGAGGATGCATCGGCTGCAGCCCCCTGATCTCCATTTTTGTTGAGGAACCGCATATCCATGACCGACAGTACCGACGAACTTTTCTTCACCCGCACCGGGATGGACCGGCACCGCATCGAAAATGCCGTGAAAGAAGCCCTTCACGGTGCCGATGACGGGGAGTTGTTCCTTGAGTATGCCCAGTCGGAAAGCCTGCTGTTCGACGATGGCCGCCTGCGCAGCGCCAATTTCGATACCGGTCAGGGATTCGGCCTGCGCGCCGTCAGCGGCGAATCGACCGGTTATGCCCATGCCACCGATCTCAGCGAGGAAGCGATCCGCCGTGCCGGCGGAACCGTCCGCGCCGTATTCGCCGGTCACGAGGGGACCATCGCCCTGCCGCCGACGGGCACCAACCGGGCATTATATGCCCCAGACAATCCGATCAACGGCACGCCGTTCGAAGACAAGGTCAGGCTGCTGCAGGAGATGGATGCGTTTGCCCGATCCCTCGATTCCCGGGTTCGCCAGGTCACCTGCTCCATCGCCGGATCGTGGCAGGCCGTGAAGATCATCCGTGCCGACGGCCAGGTTCTCGACGATATCCGCCCGCTGGTGCGTCTCAATGTCTCGGTGGTCGTCGGCGAGGGCGACCGTCAGGAAACCGGCTCCCACGGTGTCGGCGGCCGCAGGGGATATGACGTCTACATGCAGCCCGAACATTGGCAGGCGCAGGTCCGCGAAGCCCTGCGCCAGGCGCTGGTCAATCTCGATTCCCGCCCGGCACCCGCCGGGGAGATGACCGTCGTTCTCGGCCCCGGCTGGCCGGGCATCCTGCTGCACGAAGCCATCGGCCACGGGCTGGAGGGGGACTTCAACCGCAAGCAGTCCTCGGTTTTCGCCGGCCTGACGGGCGAACGGGTGGCCGCGCCCGGCGTCACCGTCATCGATGACGGCACCCTGCCCGAACGGCGCGGATCGCTGAGCATCGACGATGAGGGCACCCCCTCGCAGAAAACCGTTCTGATCGAGGACGGCATTCTCACCGGCTATATGCAGGACCGGCTGAACGCCCGGCTGATGGGACAGAAATCCACCGGCAACGGGCGGCGGCAGGATTTCGCCCATATGCCGATGCCGCGCATGACCAATACCTATATGCTGGCCGGCGATCACGAACCGGGCGAGATCATCGCCTCGGTCAAGGACGGAATCTATGCCGTCAATTTCGGCGGCGGCCAGGTCGATATCACATCGGGCAAGTTCGTCTTCTCCTGTACCGAGGCCTATCGCATCGAAAACGGCAAGGTCACCGCCCCGCTGAAGGGGGCAACGCTGATCGGTGCCGGAGCGGAAGTGCTGAAGAAGGTGTCGATGATCGGCAATGACATGACCCTCGATCCCGGCATCGGCACCTGCGGCAAGAACGGACAGGGGGTGCCGGTCGGCGTCGGTCAGCCGACCCTGCGCGTCGATGGGCTGACCGTCGGCGGTACAGCGGCCTGAACCATGCAAAGGCGGCGCCGGCAAAGCATTGCCGCGGGGCTGCTGCTGTCGTTTCTGCCGGCTGTTGCCGCCTTGCCAGCGCGCGCCGATATCCCGCACGGGCCGGTGGCCGCCACCCCCGGCCAATGGCTGCCGGAGGGGGCCGAAACCGGCGCCCTGTTCACCGACCGGCCGGAAGAACGCTCACGCATCGTTGCCGCCGGCGGGCAGCGTTCCTGGCTGGTGGAACTGGGACGGCTGGCCTTCCGTTCCCCGCTCACCCTTGGCGGCAAGGCGGCCAGGGCCGGGCTGTCCTGCGATTCCTGTCATCCGGCAGGGGGGAGCAATACCCGCTTCTTCATCCCGGGCCTGTCGGACAGGCCGGGAAATGTCGATGTCACCAACACCCTGTTCGGCGACGGGGTCGAGGATCATCTGTTCAACCCGATAAACATCCCCTCGCTGGCCGGCGCGGCCTTCAGCGCCCCTTACGGTCGCGACGGCCGTTTCGCCAGTCTTCGCGATTTCACCACCCATGCCCTGAACCGCGAATTCTCCGCCCTGGATACGGATCCGCTGATCCTCGATGCCCTGGTTGCCTATCAGCAGAATCTGGACCTGCCGCCCGCCCCCGATGCAACG
>JALXAG010000095.1 GCA_026992315.1 Sneathiellales bacterium
GGCAACGGCGATCATCTCCCGTTCCAGCTTGCTCAACCCGCTGTCGGCCAGCATCAGGTCGTTATACATGGCCGAAAACGCCTTGAGCTTGGCATCGTCGAAACTGTAGGCGCGCAGCACATTGGGCACCATGCCGAGCTTTTCCTCGCATTTGTCGAAATAGGCGCGGGTATCCTCCGGCAGTTCCTCGCGGGACGGTTCGGGGATATCCAGGGCATGAATGTATTTCGGTTGGCTCATGATCGAATCCCCCTGTCTGTTCGGGTGTGAAATGACGCGGCGCCTCAGCCGCACTGGCCGCGATGGCGCAGCAGATGATCGGCCAGGACACAGGCCATCATCGCCTCGCCCACGGGAACGGCGCGAATGCCGACACAGGGATCGTGGCGGCCCTTGGTGACGATTTCCGTTTCCCGCCCCTCACGGTCGATGGTGCGCCGTGGCGAGAGGATCGAGGATGTCGGCTTGACGGCGAAACGCACGATAATGTCCTGGCCCGATGAAATCCCGCCAAGGATACCGCCGGCATGATTGGAGGAAAAGACGGCACGGCCGTTTTCCATGCGCATTTCATCGGCGTTTTCCTCGCCGCTGAAGGCGGCGGCGGCAAAGCCGGCGCCGATTTCCACCCCCTTGACGGCGTTGATCGACATCATCGCCCCGGCGAGATCGGCATCCAGCTTGCCATAGACCGGAGCGCCCAGCCCCGGGGGAACGTTTTCGGCGCGGATCTCGATCACCGCGCCGATGGAGGAGCCGGCCTTGCGGATGGCATCCAGCTCGTCTTGCCAGCGTTCGGCGGTAACGGGATCGGGGCAGAAGAAAGGATTGGTGCCGACGGCATCCCAGTCCCAGCGTTCGGGGTCGATACGGCTTTTCCCCATCTGCACCATGGCGCCGCGGATACGGATTTCAGGGCCCAGGATTTTGCGGGCAACGGCCCCGGCGGCGACGCGCGCCGCGGTTTCCCGCGCGGACGAACGCCCGCCGCCGCGATAGTCACGGATGCCGTATTTGCGTTCATAGGTGTAATCGGCGTGGCCGGGGCGATATTTGTCCTTGATATCGCCGTAATCGCGGCTGCGCTGATCGGTATTGCGGATCAGCAGGCTGATCGGCGTGCCGGTGCTGACCCCCTCGAACACGCCGGAGAGGATTTCCACCCGGTCCGCCTCCCGCCGCTGGGTGGTGTAACGCGACTGGCCCGGGCGGCGCCGATCGAGGTAGCGCTGGATATCCGCTTCGGAAACCGGCAGGCCGGGCGGCGTGCCGTCGATGATGCAGCCAAGCGCCGGGCCGTGGCTCTCCCCCCAGGTGGTGACGCGGAACAGATGGCCGAAGCTGTTATGCGACATGGCTTAAGGGGCCATGATGTCGGGGGCGTCCACCGCCTTCATGCCCATGACGTGATAACCGCTGTCCACGTGCAGCAGCTCGCCGGTGACGCCGCTGGCAAGATCGCTCAGCAGGAAGGTGGCGGAACCGCCGACCTCCTCGATCGTGACATTGCGCCTGAGCGGGGAATTCAGTTCGGCCCATTTCAGGATGTAGCGGAAATCGCCGACACCCGAGGCGGCCAGGGTCTTGATCGGTCCGGCGGAAAGGGCGTTGACGCGGATGTTGGAACGCCCGAGATCGACGGCCAGATATTTGACACTGGCCTCCAGCGCCGCCTTGGCCACGCCCATGACGTTGTAATGGGGGATCATTTTTTCCGCGCCGATATAGGACAGGGTGATCATGCTGCCGCCATCGTTCATCAGCGCCTCGGCACGGCGGGCCATGGCGGTGAAGGAATAGCAGGAAATCAGCATCGTCCGGGCGAAATTATCGGCGGTGGTATCGATGTAGCGGCCCTTGAGCTGGGTCTTGTCCGAATAGGCAATGGCATGAACGAGAAAATCGATCTTGCCCCAGCGTTCCTTCAGGGTATCGAATACCGCATCTACGGATTCCGGCTCCGTCACGTCACAGGGAAGAATGATGTCGCTGCCGAGGGATTCGGCCAGCGGCAGCACGCGCTTCTTCAGGGCCTCGCCCTGATAGGTAAATGCAATTTCCCCGCCCTGCGCCGCCACGGTCTTGGCGATGCCCCAGGCGATGGATCGATCGTTTGCCACGCCTGTAATCAGGCCGCGCTTGCCCGCCATCAGAGTGCCGGTAGGTTGCATTTACACATTCCCCATGTAAAAAATGGACGTCAACAATATTCGCGGCATCCTACAGCAATTGCCCTGTGGGTCAAACAAGCAGTTGCCCCCTGCATGCGCATCGTTGCCGCGGGCGATTGTGCTGGGAAAAAACCTGCCTGCTGGCATAATGACCTGCCGGTTCCCGCAGTGGGCGCCGGAATGAGAAAGGGGGAGGCTATCACCGCGATGACGATGCCGAAATTCAGCGATATCCGTGCCTTTGCGGGATTGGTGCTGCGCCGCTTTTTCACCCAGCGCAGTATGGAGGCGGCGGCATCGCTGACCTTTTCGACGCTGCTGGGGCTGGTGCCGTTGCTGGCGATCGGCCTGGCCCTGTTTTCGGCCTTTCCTGCCTTTCAGGAAAAACAGGTGCAGATCGAACAATTCGTCGTTCAGAATCTGCTGCCCGAGGCCGGCAGTGCCCTGGAAGGTTATTTCAGAAGCTTTCTGGCCAATACCGGCAAGCTGACCAGCATGGGAACCATCGGTCTGGCGGTATCGGCGCTGGCGCTGCTCGGCTCCATCGAAGGGGCATTCAACCGCATCTGGCGGGTGGAACGCCCCCGCCCGCTGGTGCTGCGGCTGCTTTCCGCCTGGGCGTTGCTGACGGTCGGCCCCTTGCTGTTCGGCCTCAGCCTGACCATCTCGACCTGGGCCTTTGCCGCGGCTTCCGATCTGGGCGGGGATGCCGTCCGCTCCCTGCCCAGACTGACGCGGCTGCTGCCGCCGCTTTTTGAGATCGCCGGCGCGGCGCTGCTGTTTCTCGTGGTGCCGAACCGCAAGGTGCGCCTTTCCCATGCCCTGCTTGGCGGGGTGGTGACGATGGTGCTGTTCGAGGCCCTGAAGACGGGTTTCGCCGTCTATCTGAAATTCTTTCCGGTCTTCAACACCCTCTATGGGGCGCTGTCGCTGATTCCCATTCTGCTGGTCTGGGTTTACGCCTCCTGGATCATCGTTCTTCTGGGGGCACAGACGGCAGCCAGCGCCGCGGACTGGCGACGCGCCGTTACTGCTGCCGGCGTGGGGCAGGCACGGCAGCGCCCGGCCAGCCGTCTGGCGGCGGCCTGTGCGCTTATGGCGGTTCTCGACGCCGCAAGGCGGCGCGGGGAGATGCTGGAGGAGGAGGAAGCGGCCTTGCGGGCCGGGATCGGGACGGATCTGGCCGACGATCTGCTCGATCTGCTGGAGGCCCGCCATTACACCGCGCGAACGGAAGAGGGGGCATGGGTTTCGATCCGCGATGCCGGCGCCGTTTCCTTTTACGATTTTATCCGCGATCTGGGGCTGCAGGCGCTGGCGGCGGATCTGCCGGCGCAATGGCAGACCGGGCCGCTGGCCGAGGCCCTGCGATCGATCGAGGAACGGGCCGCGCCCGTCTACCGACAGCCCCTGAGCACCTTGCTGGTACCGGCGGATAACGGGAATGGGGGCGATGAAAAACCGGCCGGAACGGATGACATTCCGGCCGGGAAGAGCGGTGGGGGAGAGGTTCAGATCGCCTCGCGGAGGCCGGCACGCACGTCATAGGCGTTCTTCTTGCCCCATTCGCGCATGAAATCCTCCAGCTCCTTGTCGATCTTCTTCGGCAGTACCAGGCGCAGATGGACGATCTGATCGCCCTTCTTGCCCTTGGCCGTATGGATGCCCTTGCCGCGCAGGCGCATGGTCTTGGTGCCGTCGGAACCCGGCGGGATTTTCAGGGCGACCTCGCCATGAATGGTCGGGGCGTTGACCTTGCCGCCGAGCACGCCTTCGGGCAGTGAAATCGGCAGATCGATATGGATATCCAGCCCCTCGCGGCGGAAGACCGGATGAGGCACGATCTGGATTTCGACCAGGGCGTCCCCGGCCGGTCCGCCGCCGATGCCGGGCTGACCCTGCCCTTTCAGGCGGATCTGCTGGCCGTCCTCGATCCCGGCGGGAATGCGTACGTCCAGGGTTTTGCCGCCGCCGAGCGTCAGCCGCTGGGTGGTGCCGCGGCAGGCATCGAGCAGGCCGACGCGCAGGCGGTAGCGGACATCGGCGCCACGCTGCTGCATGGTCCGCGCCCGGCCCCGTCTGCCGGTGCGCAGGCCGAACAGTTCCGACAGGATGTCGTCCATATCGGCGAAACCCTGCGCGCCCTGTGCCCCGCCATGGGCGCCGGCACCGCCGAAGCCATGGAAGCCGCCGCCGGGGGCAAAGTTGACTTCGCGGCCCTGTTCGTCGATCTCGCCACGGTCGTAGCGGCCGCGCTGTTCCTCGTCGCCGAGGATCTTGTAGGCCATGGCGACCTTCTTGAATTCCTCGGCGGCCTGTTCGTTGCCCTGATTGGTGTCGGGGTGGTATTTCTTGGCCAGGCGTCGATAGGCTTTCTTTATGTCCGCCTGGCTTGCGTCCTTCGACACGCCAAGGATTTGATAAAGATTCATGTATTCCCTCTCGACACTGTACCCGGTTGCTGTGCTCTGTTCTCTGCGGTCCGCTTCATTTCATGCGGTCGTTGTCTTCATATGCCCGTTGCGTTCATTGCGGCCAGCCCCGCCGGTGTGGTGCGGGCGGCCATGATGCTTCGCGAGGCCCCGTCACAATAGCTAGGGTTAATTAGCGCCAATTTAAAGGGCATCACCCTATTAAAGTGTAAAGAACGGCATGCGGAAACCGGCCCCGGGGCAGACGGCGGGTGCTCAAAAACCTGAATCGAGCATTTTCCGTGCTGCCGCCAGCTGGCGGATGGACAGGGACTGGCGCAGCTTTTCGATATTGCGGGCGGCGTCGCCATTGCCTTTTTCCGCCGCCTTGTTCCACCAGACATAGGCCATGACCTTGTCGCGCGGCACGCCCCTGCCTTCGAGAAAGGCCAGCCCGGCCCGATAGGCGGCGGCCGGGTCGCCGGCCCGGGCCTGCTGCAGCCAATAGGCAGTGGCCTGGCTGTAACGCCCGGCCCGTTCGGCGGCCAGGGCCTGTGCCGGGCTGTCGATGGCGATCTTCGCGCCGCTGTTCTGGCCGGTACTGACGGGCCGGACGGCGGGCTGAGACGTTGTCCTTGCAGGGACAGCCTGTGTCTGAACGGCTTTTTGCGGCGGTGTCTTCCAGGCGATACGGGCTGTCCGGTTTTCCGCCGTCTCTGCCGTCGCAGTCGTCTTTTCGGCAGGGGCGGCGGTTTTCGCGGTTGCGGCGGGGCTGTCCTTTGCCTTTTCAGAAACCTCTGCGGCTGGCTGCAGGCCTTTTGCCGTGGCAGGCGGTGGCGCTGTCCTGGCCGGTTGCGCTGCCGGCGTCGGCCGGTTCAGATCGGCCCTTACCGCCTGGCGGGTGGTTTCGCCATTCTTTGCAGACGATGCAGGGACGGCCGGGGCAGTGGCCGGGCTGCTTTTTTGTTCTTCGAGGCCGATCAGGCGGCCCAGCCGTTCGAGAAAACCGCCTTCCCCGGCATCCTCCGCTTCTGCGGCGGCGGGGGCAGGTGCAGAAGCGGCACTGGCCGCTGCCGCGGCAGAGGCGGCAGTGACAGTGGCGGCGCTACCATCACCCTTTGCCGGCTTCTTCTCTTCTTCCGCCGGTTGCCGTGCCGGGGGTAGCGCGGTTTCGGCCTTGGCGGTGCCTGCAGGGGCGGGCTGTGGTTTTGGCTGCGGTGGCGTTATGGCGGGTGCCGTCTCTTTTTTCTGTTGTGGCGACGGGGGCTGACTGCCATCGCTGGTTTCGAAGGCCGGCGGCAGCGGGCTTTCCTGCATATCGTCCAGCCGGCCATTGGCGGCATCGGCGGCGACCAGTTCGGACAGGCGCTGTTTCGATTTGGCGTGGCCGGCACGGGCGGCGAGGTTGTACCAGCCGATGGCCCGGCCGAGATCGCGTTTCACGCCCAGCCCCTGTTCGTAAAGCTGGCCGAGATTATACATGGAAATGACATGGCCCTGGGCGGCGGCACGGGCGAACCAGCGGGCCGCTTCACCGTAATCCTGCTCTGTTCCGCGGCCGAGAAGATACATCATGCCCAGATTGGCCTGCGCCCGGGACAGGCCCTGTTCGGCAGCCTTGCGGTACCATTCGACGGCTTTTGCGTCGTCCTGCCTCACCCCCAGGCCCAGGCGGTACATCTGCCCGATATTGCGCTGGGCGGCGGCATCGCCCGCGCGGGCCAGCTTCATCCATTCCCTGAAGGCGGTTTCATATTGTCCCGCGTCATAGGCGTTCAGCGCCTCGGCGAATCCTGCCCGTGCCACCTGCGGTGTCGCCGCCACCAGCGCAGCGAGGGCTGCAACCGGCAAAAACTTCAAGCGTTTTGTTCCGGTGAAGGTGAATATGAAACGCACGATCGCATCCTCTGCAGTCAGTTCCCCGCTTCCCGTTCCGTTATACGGGCAGAAAACAGACAGGGCCAGCCCGCAGTTGCAGGCCGGCCCTTCATATCGCAGCCGAATTCAGCAGAGGTCAGTTAACGATCTTCCAGCTTCCGTCCGGCTGGCGGCAGGCGGTGCCATAGGCCACTTCTTCCTTGCCGCCGATCATCACCTTGTTCTGGAATTCGCGGCAATAGGCGCCGGTTTCCCGGTCCACCCCTTCGCGGGTGGGAATGATTTCGCCGGCATGGCCGCTGTCGGGATTTTCCCAGGTGATCCGCTGCCCGATCGGGGCAGTATAGGCGGCTTTCTGTGCCCGGGCCATGGCCAGGCGGTCGGCGCGGTCAAGGGATTTGCCCACCTCGCTGCCGAGCCAGGCGCCAAGCAAGGTGCCTGCTGCGGCGGCTGCGACCCGGCCGGACCCGCCGCCGATCTGAGAGCCCAGCACCGCGCCGCCAATGGCGCCGATGATGGTGCCGGCGGTCTGTTTCTGCCCCGAATCCGCCGTGGTGCAGGCGGCAAGGGTGATGGTCAGTGCGCCGATCATGGCGGCTTTGCCGATTGCAATCATGATGTAGCCTCGATCCTTGAAACTTGCTATGTGATGGATGGTCCATACAACCATGGTCTGTTGCGCGTTGACAGGCTGTAACGGTCATCACCAATTTATATGATCCAGTTTAACATATGGTTGTGAGGAAAATGTGGCGCAAGGCCCGCATGCATGTGAAGGCCGGGCCAAGGGAGCGATGAAATGGCGCTGGATGCCGATCAGGACCCGATAGAGCTGTTTCGCCAATGGTTGGGCGATGCGGAGAAAAGCGAACCGAACGACCCCAATGCCATGGCCCTGGCCACGGCCGATGCCCGCGGGCGTCCGTCGGTGCGCATGGTGCTGCTGAAGGGGGTCGATGGGCGGGGTTTCGTCTTCTACACCAATCTCGACAGCGACAAGGGGCGCCAGCTGGCGGAAAACCCGTTCGCCGCCCTGTGCTTTCACTGGAAAACCCTGCGCCGTCAGGTGCGTATCGAAGGGCCGGTGGAACGGGTAAGCGATGAGGAGGCCGATGCCTATTATGCCAGCCGTGCCCGCGATTCCCGTATCGGTGCCTGGGCATCGAAGCAGTCCCGGCCTCTGTCCAGCCGGTTCGAGCTGGAAAAGCGGGTGGCCCGCTATGCGGCGAAATACGCCCTTGGCGATGTGCCGCGCCCGCCGTTCTGGTCCGGCTTCCGGGTGCTGCCGGAAAGGATCGAATTCTGGATCGACAAGCCGTTCCGCCTGCATGAGCGGCTGGTCTTCCTCAGGGACGGCGGGGACGGGGCATGGGTAACGCAGAACCTGTTTCCCTGAGCGGCCATGAATATAGGGCGAAATACCTGTCATGAATAACCGTCTTTTGATCTCATGAACGGCCAGAACGGTAAGGGCGCGCATGTCGGCAGGGCCAGGGCCGAACGGCTGATGCGTCTGGCGACCTATGCCTCGGTCACCACGGCGGCTCTTCTGATCGCGGCCAAGATCGCCGCCCTGGCCATGAGCGGATCGCTGGCCATGCTTTCCAGCCTGATCGATTCCGGCCTCGATGCCATGGCCTCCGTCGTCAATCTGTTTGCGGTCCGCCATGCCCTGCAACCCGCCGATCAGGAACATCGTTTCGGCCATGGCAAGGCGGAGGCGCTGGCCGCGCTCGGCCAGGCGGCCTTCATTGCCGGATCGGCGGTGTTTCTCATTTATGCGGCGATCGACAGGCTGATCTCCCCAAGCGCGGTGCATAACGGCCCCTTGGCCATCGGGGTGATGGCGATGTCCATCGTTCTGACCATGGTGCTGGTGCTGTTTCAGCATTATGTCGTCAAACGCACCGGTTCTTTGGCCATATCCGCCGATCAGCTTCATTACAAGTCCGATCTTCTGGCCAATATCGGCGTGATCGCCGCCATTGCCGCGACGGTCTGGCTGGGCTGGTGGTGGGCCGATCCGCTGTTTGCCGGGGTGGTGGCGCTCTATATTCTTTATTCGGCGGTGCAGATCTTCAAGGGCGCCTATGACAACCTGATGGACCGGGAATTGCCGGATGAACAGCGGGACCTGATCCGCGACATCGTTCTGCGCCATCCCGACGTGCGCGCCATGCACGATCTGCGCACCCGCGCATCGGGGTCCGATATTTTCATTCAGCTGCATCTGGAACTGGACGGGAACATGAAACTGTACCGCGCCCATGTGATTGCCGATACGGTCGAAGCGGAAATTCTGCAGCAATTTCCCAATGCAGAGGTTATCATTCATCAGGACCCCGCCGGTGTGGAACAGGAACTGCCGGCTCATGCCGACCGGCATGTGAGATAGGCTTGCGATCACCTGTCGCCCGGGGCGCTATATGAGGAAACGGCGTTGATCAGATCCGTATACATTCCCCTGGTGGACGAAAGGGGCGGGGCGCTGGCCACGGGCTTCGCCATCGGCCGGGCCCTGGGGGCGAATGTCGAGGCCGTGCATATAAGCCACGATCCCAGCGATGCCGTTGCTCTGGTCGGGGATGGCATGACGGCGCCGATGGTCGAAACCGTGATCGAGGCAGCCCGACGCGAAGCGGCAGAACGGGCCCGTCATGTGCAGGCGGCGTTTCACGATCTGTGCCGCCATGCGGGGCTGACGCCGGTCGGACCCGGAACGGTGCATGAAGGCTTCAGCGTTTCCTTCGCAGCCACAGAGGGGGATTGCATGCAGATCGTGGCCGAAGGCGGACGGTTGCACGATCTGATCATCGTTTCCCGTCCGCAGGAGGAGGAAGAGGGAAAATCGCTGATTCTCGACGCCGCCCTGCGCGATACCGGCCGCCCGGTACTGCTGGCGATGGAGGAGGCGGCCCCGGTGCCCGAACATGCCGTTCTCGCCTGGAACGGCAGCGTCGAGGCGGCACGCGCCCTCGCCTTCGCCCTGCCGTTGCTGAAGCTGGCGAAGGCGGTGACCGTTCTTTCCGTCGAAGAGGAAGGGCGCGAAGGACCGGACGGGGCCGCGGTGATCACATATCTCGAACGTCACGGCATAAACGCGCATAGCCGCGATCTTGCGGCGGAACCGCGCCAGACCGGAACAGTGCTGCTGGAGGCGGTGGAAAATTCGGGCGGCGATCTTCTGGTGATGGGCGCCTACAGCCGATCGCGCCTGCGGCGGCTGATCTTCGGCGCTGTTACCGGCGAGGTGATCGCGCGATCCACCGTTCCGGTCTTTCTCGTTCATTGAGCGCGGCTTTCATCCGATCCGGGGCGTTCATCCGATGATGTGAGCACGGCTTCCAATTTCATGTTATTGATCTACATTGCTGGCATGATCGTGGGAGAGGGCAGATGAACGAAAAGAAGACACTGATCCTGACCGGCGCCAGCCGTGGCATCGGACATGCCACCGTCAAGCGTTTCGGCGCCGCCGGATGGCGGGTGATCACCGTTTCACGGCAGGAATTTTCCGAGGAATGCCCCTGGGAGCACGGGGAGAACGATCATGTCGTGCTCGATCTGAGCGATTTTTCCGCCCTTGAAAAAGGCATAGGGGTTCTGCGCGACCGTCTCGACGGATCCCCTCTGCATGCCTTGGTCAACAATGCCGGGATTTCGCCCAAGGGGCCGAACGGGGAACGTTACAACACCCTGAACACGCCGCCGGAGCTGTGGCACACGGTCTTCAATGTCAACCTGTTTGCGCCGGTGCTGCTGGCGCGCGGGCTGTTCGATGCCCTGAAAGCGGCCCAGGGGTCGGTCGTCAACGTCACCTCCATCGCGGGCAGCCGGGTGCATCCCTTCGCCGGGGCGGCCTATGCCGGGTCGAAAGCGGCGCTGGCGGCGATCACCCGCGAGATGGCGGCGGATTTCGGCCCGCACGGTGTGCGCGTCAATGCCATCGCCCCCGGCGAGATCGATACCGCGATCCTCTCTCCCGGCACCGAGAAGCTGGCGGAGGAGATTCCGCTGCGCCGTCTCGGTACGCCGGAGGAGGTCGCCAGCGTCATATATTTCCTCTGCTCGCCGCAGTCCTCCTATGTGACGGGTTCGGAAATCCACATCAATGGCGGCCAGCACGTCTGAACCGTCTGATTTCCGGCCTTATTTCCAGCGATTGTGCACCCAGAACCATTGCTCGGGCCGGGCACGGATCCAGTCTTCGAGCAGAACATTGATGCGTCGGGTGGTTTCGAGGATATCCGCCTGAAGATCGCCGCTGTCGGCCTTTTCCAGCGGCGGGAACACCCGAAGGTGAAAACGGGCCCCCTCCAGACGGTCGACGCGGGCGGGCACGATAGCCGCGTTCAGGCGCAGGGCCATCGTTGCCGGGGCAGTGGTGGTCATGGCCGGCTGGCCGAAGAAATCGACCGCCTCGCCCTCGCCGAGGCGCTGATCGACCAGCAGGCCGACCGGCTGCCCCTTGCGCAGGCAGGAAAGCATCGCCCGCGCCCCTTCCTTGCCCTTGGGGTAGTAATCGTTGCGCAGGGGGGCGCGCAGTTCCTGAATCAGCTTGTCGGCCAGCGGGTTGTTGGCGGCGCGGTAGATCATGGCACCGCGTATGCCGGCCCGGCGCAGGGGGACGGTCGCCAGCTCCCAGTTGCCGTAATGGGCGCTGACGAACAGCACCGGCCTTTGCGCCGAAAGAATATCCCCCAGATGCTCGAGACCGGAAACCCTGACCCGTTCCGGGTCCTCGGCCAGGCGGTTGAGATGGGGGTATTCGCCGACGGTCCGGCCGAGATTGTCCCACATTGCCGTCAGGATGCGTGCGCGCTCGGCCTCGGCCATATCCGGGAAAGCGCGGCGAAGATTGGCTTCGGCCGTGCGCTGGGCGCGGGTCAGCGGGCCGAAACGGCGGGCGAGCCAGCCGCCGAAGGCCGAAGCCCGGTCGAGGCCAAGGCGGCGAAATGTGCCGATCAGGGCGCGGGCGGCCCCGGCCTGGAAACGATGTCCGGCGGAGGGGGCGCGTTCAGCCATCGCCCGCCTCCCGGGCTTGCCGCCGTTCTTTCAGGCGGGCGGCGATCAGACCGGTGAAGCTGTCCTCGGCCTCGAATTGCAGGGCGATGGGCACGGGTGTCGCCATGATGCGTGCATCGGCGGGCAGGCGCAGCCAGTCCTTTTCCGTACAGACAAGCGTGGCACTGTCGGCGGCGGCGGCTTCGACCAGGGCGATGATTTCCTCGGGGCTGAAACTGTGATGATCGGCAAAGGCGGTGGCGGCGCGAAGGTCGCAACCCATTTCATGCAGCGTGGCGAAGAATTTTTCCGGTCGGCCGATGCCGGCGAAGGCATGGACCGGCTGGCCGCTCAGATGCATCGCCGAAGGCGAAGGAACGATCCGGGCGCGGAAAACCGGTACTCCGCCCAGCGTGGCACCGGGATTGCTGTCACGGTGCAGGGGGTCCTCTATCCAGACGATGCAATCGCTGCGTTCCAGGGCACTGGCCGGCGGTTCGCGAAGCGGGCCGGCGGGCAGCAGGCGGCCATTGCCGAAACCATAACCGCCGTCGATGACCAGAACATGGATGTCCTTGGCGATCGTGGGGTTCTGGAACCCGTCATCCATGATGACGATTTCCGCCCCATCGGCATGGGCGGCTGCTGCCCCGGCCAGGCGGTCGCGGGCAATCCAGCACGGGGCGGTCTGCGCCAGCAGCAGGGGTTCGTCGCCGACCTCCCCGGCACTGTGCTTGCCGGCATCGACGCGAAGGGGACCGGGCAGTCTGCCCCCGTATCCCCGGCTGAGGAAATGCACCTTATGTCCGGCGCCGATCAGCCGCCGGGCAATGGCGATGGCGGTGGGGGTTTTTCCGGCGCCGCCGGCGGTGACATTGCCGACGCAGATCACCGGCAGCGGCGGCCGCGCAGGGCGGGCATGGCGCCATCGCCATTGCTGAACGGCCCCGTATAGGGATGCCAGCGGTGAGAGCAGCGCCGGCCATGGCGCGGATGTTCCGCCCCGCCAGAAGGAGGGGGCGCGCATCATGATCCTTCCTCCCCTGCAGCGGGCAGATGGCGGGTGATGGCGTCCATGATGGCGTCAATGCAACCGTCATTGGCGGCA
Organism: Sneathiellales bacterium; assembly: GCA_026992315.1. Lineage (GTDB taxonomy): Bacteria > Pseudomonadota > Alphaproteobacteria > Minwuiales > Minwuiaceae > JALXAG01. The sequence goes on from JALXAG010000095.1 coordinate 12,573, forward strand.
ATCGCCATTTCGGCGGCGCGGGCGGCATGGCGGCGGGCGGCATCGTCCCCGAACCAGTCAAGCAGATGCCGGCACAGGGCGGTTTCATCGGCGGTTTCGACAGCAGCGCCGGCAAGCTGCAGATCGGCAATGGCGCCGGCATGATTGAACATATGCGCCCCGTGCAGGATGGGCAGGCCGAGGCGGGCCGGTTCCAGCGGGTTTTGCCCGCCATGAGGGATGAGGGAGCCGCCCATGAATGCGATATCGGCCAGGCGGTAGAACAGGCCCATTTCGCCCAGGCTGTCGCCGATATAGACCTGTGTTTCGCCGGTAACGGGTGCATGGGTGCTGCGCAGGGCGCATTTCAGGCCGGCGCGTCGCACGATTTTCTCCACTTCCCCGCCGCGCTCGGGATGGCGTGGCACCAGCAGCAGCAAGGCAGCGGGCAGGGTTTCGAGCAGGGCGGCATGGGCGGCGGCAAGGCGTGCCTCCTCCCCCGGGTGGGTGCTGGCGGCGATCCAGACCGGACGGTCGCCGGTCATGGCGGAAAATCGCGCCAGGGCGTCCGCATTCACCGGCAGGGGAGGCGCGGCATATTTCAGGTTTCCGGAGAAGCGGCAGGCAGTCAGGCCAAGGGCGCGGAAGCGTTCCGCTTCCTGCGGGGTCTGGGCGAAGCCTTCGGCAAAGGCGGAAAGCAGCCGGGCGGCGCTGCGGGGAAAGCGCCGCCAGCGCCTGAAGGAACGTTCGGACATGCGCCCGTTGATCAGCAGGGCGGGGATTCGCCGTCCCCGAAGTGCCGACAGCAGGTTGGGCCAGATTTCGCTTTCCAGCCACAGGGCCATATCGGGCCGCCAGTGATCGAGAAAACGCCCGATATCGCCCGGGCGGTCCACCGGCACGAACTGATGCTGGGCCCGTTCGGGCAGGCGTTCATCCATCAGCCGCGCCGATGTGACGGTGCCGGTGGTCATCAGAACATGCAGATCGTCATGGGCCTTCAGCAAGGCCTCTATCAGCGGCAGGGCCGACAGCGCCTCGCCGACGCTGGCGCCGTGTATCCAGATCAGCCGTCCCTGCGGGCGGGCGGCGGATGCATGGCCCAGGCGTTCCGGAAAACGCGTCGCATCCTCCTTGCCGGCGCGCAGGCGGCGGCGCAGATAAAGGTCGATCAGCGGCGATCCCAGACGGGTGAGGCCGCGATAGGCACCGAGAATCACAGCCCCCTCCTTTTCTCATCCGTATCTTCGGCCGGGGGGGCGGGGGAGATCGGTTCCTGGCCGCAAAGCCTGTCGGCGGTCTCGCTCAGCGTATTCAGCGTCTCTTCCAGGGCCTGCCTGGCCTGTTCGATATCCGCATCGCTGCCATTGCGGGGAACGCGGATCGGATCGCCCCAGCAGAAAACGCCGCGGCTGAAGGGCAGGGCGATGATGAAACGGTCCCAGCTTTTCAGCACCCGGCGGCGGCTGACGCCATAGGTTACGGGAATGATGGCCGCGCCGGACAGGCGGGCCAGATGAACGATGCCGGCACTGGCGCGCATGCGCGGGCCGCGCGGACCGTCGGGCGTGATGCAGGCGGCATAGCCTTCGCGGATGCGACGCAGCAGCTGGCGCAGGGCGGCATCGCCCCCGCGTGTGGAGGAACCGCGGATGGCTTCGATGCCGAAATGGGGCATGGCACTGGCGATCAGGGCTCCGTCACGGTGCTGGGATATCAGAACCACGGCCGGGCGTTCCCTGACGCGCAGGGCCGGTATCATCAGCAGACGGCCATGCCAGAAAGCGACGATCAGCGGCGCGCCGGAGGCAATGAGCGCGCGCAGGGGAGCATCGTTGCGATGTTCCCAGCGGCCGGTCAGATGGACAAGGCGGATATACAGACTGGCCAGCAGCCCGACGAGGCGCTGTACGGCACGGGAACGGCCCAGACGCTTGATCGCGCTCATTCAGGCCACGCCTTCCGAGGGCAGGGAAGGGGCCTGTACAGGCTGGGCCTCGTCGCGGTGCTGGGTTCGGTAGAGGGCGCTGTAGCGGCCTTGTCGGGCGAGCAGTTCCTCATGGGTGCCGGATTCGACGATTGAACCGTTTTCGACGACATAGATGCGGTCGGCACCGATGACGGTGGACAGACGATGGGCGACGACAAGCGTGGTGCGCCCCTCCATCAGGCGGGAAAGGGCGGCCTGCACTTTCTTTTCCGCTTCGCTGTCCAGCGCCGATGTCGCCTCGTCAAGCAGCAGGATCGGGGCGTTTTTGAGCATGGCGCGGGCGATGTTGATACGCTGGCGCTGCCCGCCGGAAAGCTTGCTGCCCGCATCGCCGACCTGGGTGTCATAGCCCTGGGGCAGGCGCATGATGAAATCATGGGCATCGGCGGCCTTGGCGGCGGCGACGATCTCTTCATCGCCGGCCCCCTGCCGGCCATAGGCGATATTGTCGCGGATGGTGCCGTTGAACAGGGCCGTATCCTGCGATACCAGGCCGATCGCCGAACGCAGCGAAGAGAGGGTAACCTCCCTGACATCCTGCCCGTCGATGAGCACGGCGCCGTCGCGGACATCGTAAAAACGCGGGATGAGGTTGAGTATGGTCGATTTTCCCCCGCCTGACGGGCCGACAAGGGCCACGGTCTGCCCCGGCGCCACCTCCAGATCGATGCCGCGCAGGGCATCGCGGCCGCCATCCTCGTAAGCGAAGCTGACATGGCGGAATTCGATGCGGCCTTCGGTGATCCGCAGGGGTTTTGCGCCCGGATTGTCGGCAATGGCGGGCAGATGATCCAGGGCCTTGAACAATCTGTCGGCGGCGCCCAGGCCCAATTGCAGGGCGGTGTTCAGGGTTGCCAGGCTTTTCAGCGGCCGGTAGGCATAAAGCAGGGAGGCGATGAAGGCGACCAGCTCGCCCGTGGTCATCTCTCCGGCAACGATGCGTTCGCTGCCATACCAAAGGACCACGGCGGCGGCGAGCGAACCGATGAATTCCATCATCGGCGAGGCGGCAGAGCGCAGGCGCAGGGCCTTCAGCGTCACTTTGAGACGGTCCTGGAGGGATTTTTCGGCCCGGGCGATTTCGAACTCCTCCATCGCATAGGCCTTGACCTGACGGACGGCGGCGAAGGTGGTGTCGAGCAGGGCGGTGAAATCCCCCGCCTGTTCCTGAATCTGGCGGGAAACCTTGCGCATGCGCTTGCCAAGGCGCGAAAGGGGATAGAGCACCAGCGGGAAAACGACCAGCGAAGCCGCGGCCAGACGCCAGTCGGTGGCGAACATCACCCCGATCAGCACCATGGCCATCAGCGAATCCTTGACCAGACCGGTGATCGCCTTGCCGGTGGCCTCGTTCAGCAGGGAGGCATCGACGAGAAAGCGCGAGATCAGCCGCCCCGTTGCCTCGTCATTGTGGTAGCCGAGATCGGCGTAAATCAGATGGCGGTGCAGATCTGCCTGGACATCGGTGGCGATGCGCTGGGAGACGCCGTTGACCAGATATCCCTGCCCGAAACTGGCCAGGGCGTTGATGAAGCCGATGACGACAAAGGCGACGGGCACCAGAATCCGCCAGGTGGGATCGCCCTCGATCAGGGCATTGTCCACGGCGTATTGCAGCATTTTCACCGACAGGCCGGATGCGGCGGCGACCACCATCATGCAGAAAATGGCCAGCGCCAGACGGCCCTTGTGGCGGCTGACGTAATCGCGCAGCAGGCGCATGACCAGGCGGCGGGTGGCGGTTTGCTGCTGACCGTCCGTATGCTGTTTCCCAATCATGTTTTTCCGCCTATAAAGATAGTCATACACAATTTTTGCCGGCCGGACCGGATGGAGGAACGAGGAACCGCCATGACCGATGGACAAACGGGAACCGTCAATGCCGCCCCGCAGGCAGTATTCAGGGCGACGGCCTGCCCGCACGATTGCCCCAGCACCTGTGCCCTGGAAGTGGAAATAACCGAGGACGGGCGCTTGGGCAAGGTTCGTGGCGCAAAGGACAACAGCTATACCGACGGTGTCGTCTGTGCCAAGGTGGCCCGCTATGCGGAGCGGGCCAATCACCCGGATCGTCTTTTATATCCCCTGCGCCGGGTCGGGGCCAAGGGCGAAGGCCGTTTCGAGCGCATCGGCTGGGACGAGGCACTGGATATCGTCGCCGAGAATTTCCTGCGTATCGAACAGCGCCACGGTGCCGAGGCTGTCTGGCCGTATTTCTATGCCGGCACCATGGGGCTGGTGATGCGCGACGGCATCGAACGCCTGCGCCATGTCAAGAAATACTCCCGCCAGCATTCGACCATCTGTTCCTCGACATCGACGATTTCCTATGTGGCCGGTTGCGGCCGCCTGATGGGGGTGGATCCGCGCGAGATGGCCAAATCGGATGTGATCGTCATCTGGGGCACCAATGCGGTGCATACGCAGGTCAATCTGATGACCCATGCGGTCAAGGCGCGCAAGAACAACGGTGCCCGTATCGTCGTCGTCGATACCTATCGCCATGAAACCGCCGAAAAGGCCGATATGTTTCTTTGTCTGAAGCCCGGCAGCGATGCGGCGCTGGCGGCGGCGGTGATGCATGTCTTGTTCCGCGACGATCTGGCCGACTGGGATTACATGCGCCGCTATACCGACGATCCAGAGGGGCTGGCCGCGCATCTGCGCGAACGCACGCCGGAATGGGCGGCGGCGATTACCGGGCTCGATACGGCGGAAATCGAAGCTTTCGCCCGGCTGGTCGGAACCCATAAGCGCAGCTATTTCCGCCTGGGATACGGCTTTACGCGCGGGCGCAACGGCGCGCTCAGCATGCATGCGGCGTTGTCCATTCCGGCGGTGACCGGGGCCTGGCAGGTCGAGGGCGGCGGTGCCTTTCACAGCAATGGCGATATCTTTCGCTGGGACCGCACCCTGATCAAGGGGCTGGATCGTCTCGATCCCTCGGTCCGGCTGCTCGATCAGACGCGGATCGGCCCCATCCTGACCGGATCGCGCGCCGATCTGGGCGAGGGGCCGGCGGTGCATGGCATGCTGATCCAGAACACCAATCCGGTTGCCGTTGCCCCTGAACAAATGCTGGTGCAGAGGGGATTTGCCCGTGACGACCTGTTCGTCTGCGTCCATGAGCAGTTTCTGACCGAAACCGCGGCCATGGCCGATATCGTATTGCCGGCAACCATGTTCACCGAACATGACGATATCTATCAGGGCGGCGGTCATCAGCATATTCTGCTGGGGCCGAAGGTGATCGAAGCACCGGGAGAATGCCGTTCGAACCATGATGTGATCTGCGCCCTGGCCAAAAGGCTGGGGGCGGAACATCCGGGCTTCGAGATGAGCGCGCGGGAAATCATCGATGCGACGCTCAGGGCCTCCGGCTGGCCGGGGGTGGAGACGCTGGAACGCTCACGCTGGTTCGATGTCCAGCCGCCGTTCAGGGAAGCGCATTTCCTCGACGGTTTCGCTCATGAGGACGGCAGATATCACTTCCGCCCCGACTGGCGCGATCCGCTCAACCCGCACGGGCCGGCGAAGGTCTCCGGCGAGACCGACGCGCCAGCATTCCCCGATTACTGGCCGGTGATCGAGGCGGCGGACGATGCCCATCCCTTCCGTCTGGTGACGGCGCCTGCGCGTAATTTCCTCAATACCAGCTTTACCGAGACGCCGACCTCCCTGAAGAGGGAGGAACGGCCGACCCTGATGATCCATCCCGAGGATGCGGCGGCGCTGGGCATAGGGGAGGGCGATGCGCTCGAAGTTGCCAACCGCCGCGGCAGCGTATGCCTGCATGCCCGCCTGTTCGACGGGGTGCGCCGGGGGGTCGTCATCGCCGAGGGAATCTGGCCGAACGGGCGCTTCGATGGCGGCCGGGGCATCAATGTCCTGACCAGCGCCGATCCGGCCTTTCCCATCGGCGGCAGCGTGTTCCACGATTGCGCGGTGTCCGTCAGCGCCTTGAAATGACCGATGGGGGCCGGAGTCTCCGCCGCATTGTGTTTCAGCCGCCGCTGATGGCGGTTCTGACGCCATCGACGATCCGTTCCACCTGGGCGTCGCTGAGGCCGGGATACATCGGCAGGCTGACGATGCGCCGGGAAACATCCTCGGTGACGCTGAGATCATGAGGGCGCATCCGGGGGAACTGGCGGTAGTATTCCTGTTCGTGGATCGGCGGATAGAAATGCACCGATGCCCCGATGCCCATTTCATTGAGGCGGCGGACGAAGCCGTCCCTGTCGATCCCGCGTGCCAGCTTCACCGTGAACATCTGATAGACATGATGCCGGTCCGCCTGTTCGCGCGGCAGGTCGAGTTCTTCGATATCCGATAATGCCTCGATCATGCGGGCGGCATGCTTGCGGCGACGGGCATTCATGGCGTCGAGCTTGCCAAGCTGCACATAGCCCATGGCGGCGGCGGCGTTGGGCATGCGGAAATTATGGCCGGCCATGACCGCATTTCTGTACCAGGGGGTGGCGGCCTTCTCGCGCTGGAAGGTACTGGAATCCATGCCATGGGCGATCAGGGCACGTACCTTGCGGTTCAGGGCATCGTCATTGGTGGTCAGCATGCCGCCTTCGCCGGTGGTCATGTTCTTGGTCGGGAAGAAGGAATAGCAGCCAATGGCGATGCTGCCCGCCTGGCGGCCCTTATAGGTGCCGCCGATGGTTTCCGCCGTGTCTTCGATCACGGCCAGGCCGTGCTTTTCGGCGATGGCCATGATCGGGTCCATATCGGCCATCTGTCCGCCGAAATGAACCGGAATGATGGCCTCGGTCCGGGGGGTTATCGCAGCCTCGATGGCCGCAGGATCGATATTGCAGCTATCGTATTCGATATCGGCGAAGATCGGCGTGGCGCCGTTGGTGACGACGATATTGGCCGTTGCCACCCAACTGAAGGACGGCACGATGACTTCCCCGCCGATGCCCAGGGCATCGACGGCGGCGAACAGGGCCGAGGTGCAGGAATTGCAGCTTATGGCATGTTTGACGCCGATATAGTCGGCGAAGGCCTCTTCGAATTTGTGATTGTACGGGCCATGGGCCAGCCAGCCCGATTGCAGCACCTCGCGGGTGAGGGCCAGTTCCTCTTCCCCGATATCGGGGATGCACAGTTTGATCGGGTCCGTATCGGCCATGGCGGGAATACCCTTGTGTGATTTTCGGAATTTACGGCGGCTCAGGGGCGGAATTTGCTGCGCATGAATTCCACATATTCGCGGATGCCTTCCTCCAGCGTCACCTGCGGGGCATAGCCGAGAAGACGGTTGGCCTTCTCGATCGACAGGGTGCCGCGCTTGGGGCGGAATTCGTCGCGGGGCATGATCTCGTATTCCAGATCGGGGAAATGCTTCTGCAGTTCCTGGGCATATTCCAGCAGCGTGTGGGCCTTGCCGTTGGTGATGTTGAAGGTTTCGCCGATCGCTTCCTCGCGGATGGCGGCAAGAACGAAACCGTTGGCCGCATCCTTGACATTGGTGAAATCCAGCGCTTCATCGGCGCCCTGAATGCTCAGTTTCTGGCCCAGAAGCGCCTTTTCGACAAAGATCTGGGAGACGCGGCGATTCATGTCCTTGGCGCCATAAACTGCAGAGGGGCGGATGATTGCCGATTTGATGCCGTACAGATTGCTCATGCCGCGGGTGACGACTTCGCCGGCCAGCTTCATCGTGCCGTAGGTCTCCTTCGGGTTGGTCGGATGATTCTCATCGGCCGGGTCATACTGGAAATCGCCATAGACCATGGAGGAGGAGGCATAGACGAAGCGCTTGGGCTCGTATCCCTCCTTCTTTTTCAGATAGCCCATGATCTCGAAAAAGTTCGAGGTGGCGGAGACCGATCCCTCCTCGGCTTCTTCGGCGGTGATGTTGTCCGGCTTGGCCAGCGGCAGGGCGGCAAGATGGAAGATGTATTCGGGGCGGTATTCGTCGATGACGCGGTAGAGGGCATGGAAGTTCTTTGCCTCGCCACGACGGACGATCACCCTGTCCTCGATGCCCTTGAGCCGTTCCTTGCGGTAATCGGTAAACGCCGGATGCAGGGAAGAAACGTAGCGCCCGAAATGATCGAAGGCGATGACGCCATCGACGATATTCTGTTCAAGCAGTTGCCGGGCGATGGTCGAACCGATGAAGCCCAGGCCGCCGGTGATGAAGGCGTAACGTTTTTCAGACAAGATGTGTTCTCCGTATGCTGTAACCGGTAGGTTCTTGCTCAGTGTGCATTGCCGCCCAGATCGGCCCCGATGGGAATGAATTTGGCCGGATTGGTGAAATCTGTCTCCTCCTCGAACCGGGCGCTGGTGATCAGCAGCGCCCTGTCCCGGCAGCAGACAACGATTCCCCCCGGCCTTTTTAGCGGAACCCGACCGGGAATGCCATAAACGGGCGGTGTTATTTCTTCGGCCCGGGCGATGATCAGCTTCCGTCCCTGAAACCAGGTGAAGGCGCCGGGATAATCCGGCGGCGGCAGGGCGCGGATCAGATTGCGGATGCGCGTGGCATCGTCCCGCGCCCAGTGAATCTCGCCGTCGCGCGGATAGCGGCGGGTGTAATAGCCGCCGGCCATCGGATCCTGCGGGCGGGGCCGTAAGGTGCCGTTTTCCATGGCGGCCAGCGCCCGCAGCAGCATCGGCGGGAACAGCGTCAGCTGGCGGGCGATGACATCGGCGGCCGTATCGTCCGGTCCGATGGGATAGCTGGCTTCTTCGACGATGTCGCCCGTATCGATGCCTTCATCGACGAAAAGGACGGCACATCCGCCGGTGGTTTCGCCATTGATGATCTGCCAGTTGATCGGCGCGCAGCCGCGGTATTCGGGCAGTTTGCCGCCATGCAGGTTGAGGCAGCCGCGCGGCGGAATGCCGATAATCGGC
>JALXAG010000096.1 GCA_026992315.1 Sneathiellales bacterium
GAAATCAAGGATATCTGCAGCAGGGAGCATCCGATCGTGGTTCTGGCCGCAATGTATGCCGGCGAAAGCCAGACGGCGGAGGTGATCACCATGGTGCTCGAACAATTGCGCCGGCAATTCGGCCTCGCCGACCAGGCCCTGGAATGGTTCGCGGTTCATGCCGGAGACGATGCCCATGCCGATGCGGAACGCGCGCTGATCGAAAAGTTCGGCGCCGATGTGCCGGATCTGGAGGAAAGCGGCATCCGGGTCATCGACCGTTTCATGAACCAGTGGCAAAAGTTGCAAGACTATTACTTTAATGTTACGTCTTTAGGCGTTGATGATGCGCCGCTGGCCACACGCAGCGCATGAGGGAGGAACCAGGATATGACACTGCTTGAAACCGAACTCGTCATCGACAGCGACACCCATGTCGAGGAACATCCGGTGGTATGGGACTACATCGCCCAGGAATATGCCCCGCGCAAGCCGGTCATGATCAAGATCGACACCATACCCGACCGGCCCGAACGCGACATGCACTGGTTTATCGACGGCGACGTGATGCCCCGGCGCATGGGCCATGGCCATACCTGCCATGGCAGCCCGGTGCTCGCCAAATTCGGCCTGGCCAAGGATGCAACGGTCGAGGAACAGGCCATCATGACCGCCGAAGCGCGGCTGGAAGCCATGGACCGCCACGGCGTCGATGTTCACATCGTCTACCCGACGGTCTTTCTGCAGAACCTGACCAAGGACCTGCAATACGAAGCTGCCCTGATGCGCTGTTACAACGATTACATCGCCGAGCGTGCCGCCAATTCCGGCGGGCGCCTGCGCTGGATCGCCACGGTACCGATCCGCGATGTGCCCGCCGCGGTCGAGGAAATGCGCCGGGCTCATTCCATGGGCGCGGCCGGGGTGATGCTGCTGGGAACGGCGGGCGACACCTTCCTGCACGAGCGGATGTTCGATCCGTTCTGGGCAGCGGCGGAACATCTGCAGATGCCGATCTGCTGTCACCTTGGCTGGGGGCACGATTCGCTGCTCGCCTCCTGCGACAGCCCGGCGGCGGCGGTATGCATCGGCGTCGATTTCTGCCTGGTCATGGGGCTGTTCAGTTTCGTCGGCGGCGGCATCCTCGACCGTTATCCGGGGCTCAAGGTCGGGCTGATCGAAGGCGGCATCGACTGGTTCCCCGTGGCCTTCAAGCGCATGAAGCAATGGCGCAGCACCGCGGCAGCACGCCCCTGGCCGGCCTTGCGCGAACCGGAATATTATCTGGAGGAATGCCAGATCTATTTCGGCGCGGGCGGCGATGAGGACAATCTGCCGGAACTGATCAAATCCCTCGGCGCCGACCGTCTGCTCGGCGGTCAGGACTTTCCGCATGTCCATACGGCCGAGGACGAGCTGTCGCATTCCTTTATCGACCTGCGCAAGCGCGGCGACGTCTCCGACGAGGCGAAGAAGAAAATCCTGTGCGACAACGCCGTCAGCTTCTTCGGCATCAAGCCGGCAGAGGTGGAGCGGGCACCGCGCAGAAAAGGCAAACCCGCCGGCAATGCCGCTGCCGAATGAAGAGGACCGTATGACAGAAAACGTTCCCGTCCTGAAAACGAGCGAGCCGTTTCTGGAACGGACGCTGGAGGTACTGGACCGTGGGGGGCTGGTGATATCCCCCACGGTCACCAATTACATCCTGATCTGCGACGCTGCCAATGAAGAGGCGGTGCGCAGGGTCTTCGAGGTCAAGAAACGGCGGCAGACCGGGCCGCTTTGCGTTGCCGTGCCGCGCGTGGTGGACATCCCGGTTCATGCGCAACTGCCGAAGGGATTTCCGCTGAAGGCGCTGGATGCCCTGCTGCCGGGCGAAATCAATTTCATCTTCAGACACCGCAACCAGTTTCCGCGCCAACTGGTCAGCGGCCTGCCGACGATGGCCGTCACCGTCAGCTCCGACCGCGACTTCGGGCTGATTGCCCGTGAATACGGCCGCCCGCTGGCCGGCACTTCGGCCAATATTTCCGGGCAGGGCAATATTTTCGTCTCGCTGGACAAGGCGCGCCGGGATATCGGCGATAAGGTCGATCTGATCCTGGATGGCGGCCCGACCGTCGCCCAGGCCTATAACGAGCACAAGAACCGGGTGAACACCGTGGTCGATTTCACCCTGGAACGGCCCTGGCTGGTTCGCGAGGGCTGGGTGCCGGTATCGCGCCTGCTGGAATTCTTCCCCGATCTGAACACGGATACGGCCGCCTATGGCGAACGGTTCCGCCAGCGCGTGCAGACGGCGGCAAAAGCATGAGATCCCTCATGGCTGGTGTTGGAGAAACGCCATGAAAAAGGTCTATATCGCCATTGCCGCCGCCCTGTTGCTGCTGGCGGCCTATATGGGGCGGGAAATCACTTCGGATTACGAAAGCATCGAAGCCTTCGTGAATGCCGAAGTCGTCGATTACAAGGCCAATACCATCGGCGAATGGATTCCCGATCCCAAACTGGCGGACGATGCGACATTCAATGCCGGGGAAAGTTTCGGCGTTGTGCGACGCCCCGATTCCGATCCCGGAATCCTGAACATCAAGACCACCATGCTGAACATTGCCGACAGGATAAACAACGCTGCAAACCGCATCCGGAACATAGAGGAACGAATACGCACGAACGATTCCTATATTCGCGCCTACGAGGCAAAATACGAGGAATCCAGAAAAATCATGACCAACATCGCCCGGCTGCAAAGCCGGTATCTGGAGGCGATTACCGAAAAGCGCCGGATCATGGCCAAAAATCTGGAAAGCAATTACAGGAGAAGCGAAAACCTTTTCGCCAAGCGCATCATTTCCAATTCGGCGCTCGAAGATAATCAGGCCGACTATCTGAGCCGCCTGCAGGAACTGAAGGCGCTGGAGATCCAGCGGCAGATCAACGGGGAAAACGAGACCGCCGTCCGCCGCGGACTGCAATCCGAAAACAACCAGGTGTTCAATTATTATCTGGCACGGGTGAACGAATATCGCGAAACCAACGCCCGGCTGCGCAATGAGATCTCGTTGCTGAAGCAGAACATCGAACAGGCCCGCGCGCTTTATCGGTCTTACGAACGCCTGTATGGCGATGTATCGGCGCTGCGCTTCATCTCCGGCGGCAATGAACGCATCTGGCAGATCCATAGTTATGGCCAGAAGGTGACCGAGGCCGGAGAACTGCTGTTCAGCACCCTGAAATGCGACAATGCCTGGGTGGAAGCCTTCGTCTATCAGAAGCAGGCGGAGGCCTTCGCCGTCGGCCGCAGGGTACGGATCGAACTGAAAGGCGTGCAGGGGTCTTTCGATGGCGTGGTCACCGCGCTCAGGCACAATGTCGACCGGGTGGAGATCGGCAATGCCATCCCCTCCCCTCCCGTCGATCTCGTCCGCCGGCAATTACCGGTGAAAATCGCTTCGGTCATCGTGAAGATAGACGGGGACAAGGCCCGGGTGCTGCATGCTCAACCCTTTTGCGGGGCAGGCATGACGGCCACGATCTACAGTAAATCCCGCTGGTTCTGAAAATCCCGCTTTGCAGGATGCCTACAAAGGCAGGACGGCGGGATCACCGGCTGTCCCGGAGCCGCCATTGCCATTATCGCGAAAATGCACATTGATCGGCAGGCGGGCATTGCCCGTGATGCCCCGGATCAGATCCGCCGCCCAATCGCTGCCGGCAGGCAGTTTCATATCGATCGCCGCACAGCCATGCATCAGGGCGCGTGCCTGCATGTCATCGATCAGGGAAAGCATCACTTCATCCCTGGCGATCAGATCCAGGGCCACCAGATCGCTGGCAACGAAGATCCGGCGCTGATGATCGGGAAGCGGGTCCATGATGCGGAAACAATAAAGCCCCCGCACATAACGCCGCCGCCAGGCGGCAATCACCCCGGCCTGCCCTTCGGCCGCAATCAGCCTGCCGGCATAGGCCTTCCACTCTTCAATCGGTAATTCGGGATGCACCTCCCGCATCAGGGGATACGCCTGGGCGATATGGCGGCGGTCCAGGGGCAGTATGTTCAGCGGTGGTGCTACTACGGTCATGGAAACGGAACTTTAAGGGCTTCGCAAACGCTAACATTGATCTGGATCAATAATAGGATCATGCTATGCTTTACGCAAATAACACGACATACAAACGGCATCACAACGCAGGATCGAGCGACGTGCCACGGAAGCCTTCGACAAGCACGAAACATCAGCACACCCCCATGGGCGGGCAGGACAACGACACGGCGCGCAAGGGCGTCGGCGGCCTGCTGCATGGCGCCCACGGGCATTATGCCGGCGATGACGGCCGGGCTGCCCGTCCGAAGAACGGCCATCATGAATGCGATCAATGCGCCGTACGCCAGTATGCGCTGTGCTCCGTCTTCAAAAGTCAGGAGGGTTTCGCCCGCTTCGAATCCCTGGTGCGGCACAAACATCTGCATGCCGGTCAGTCGGTGTTCGAGGAAGGCGACCCCAGCGAATATGTCTACAACGTGTCCGAAGGGGCCATCCGCCTGTACAAGCTGCTGCCGGACGGGCGGCGGCAAATCACCGGTTTTCTCCTGCCCGGCGCCTTTCTCGGCCTGGCGCTGCGCGAAACCTATTCCTACGGGGCAGAAGCAGTCACCGACAGCCACCTCTGCCAGTTCCGCACCAGCGAACTGAAACAGCTTTTCCTCGATTTTCCCGAACTGCGCCAGCGCCTCTATGAAATGGCCAATGACGAACTGGCCGCCGCCCAGGAACAGATGCTGCTGCTCGGACGCAAGACGGCCAAGGAAAAAATCGCATCCTTCCTGCTGCAGCTTGCCGATCATGCACTGAATCAGAACCGCGACCCCCTGCCCCTGGCGGTGCCGATGACACGTGAGGATATCGCGGATTATCTTGGCCTCACGGTTGAAACCGTCAGCCGCGTTTTCAGCCGCCTGCGCAAAAGCGGCGTCCTGACCTTCTCCGGCCCTTCCCTGATCGTCGATGCCGATTTCGACGCCCTCGAAGATCTGGCCGAAGAAGGCTGACCTCCCCCGGCCTTGATATATATCAAGGTGCACTCCCTTCCCATCGCGCAATCTGAGCGTGTTGAAAAAGGATGATCGGACATCCGGACGGATGCTGAATATTATCCCAATGGCCGGGAGGGAGGCGCCAATGATGCCGCAAGACAATATTCCTTCATCCCCGTACCAGCGGGCCATGCGGCTGCTCGATCTTTTTACGCGTGAACTGGATATCTTCGCCCAGGGCGGCGATGCCGATTATACCGCCCTTCTCGATCTTCTCGCCGGCATGCCGATGCCCGAAGCCGAGGACATTCCCGATCCTGCCCCCTCCTGCCGCAGCGAGGCCTTCGCCGGACTGAACGAGGACGTCAAGCTGATCCTGCTGCGCAACGCATTATACGATTATCTGGAAAGCATTCTCGAAGGTTCGCAACTGTCCAGAGACCGGGTCCTGACCACGGCCGACCGTTTCGTGCGCCACTATCGCGTGTGGTGGCAGGGCCATGCAGAGGACACGTAAGCACCCGCCCGGCGGATGCCACAAAAATATCGCAGTGGATTTTGTACAATTCCCATGGTTTAATTGCCTGAAGCTGCGTTGCATGGGGATCAAGCATGTTTCTTTTCGCGATTGACAAGGCCCGCACCGTATGGGGAAGGGCATCGGAAAAGGCTTCTGCGCTGGCCGCTGCGGCCCTGTTGACAGCCGGCCTCGTCGCCGCCACGCCGGCACGGGCCGTACCCGTCGACCTCGAACTGGTTCTGGCGGTGGATGTTTCCGGCAGCGTGAATACGGCCGAATTCCAGCTACAGCAAAGCGGCTATTCCAATGCCTTCCGCAGCAGCGAAGTCATCAACGCCATCACCAGCGGCACGATCGGCTCGATCGCCGTGGCTCTCGTCTACTGGTCCGGGGTGGGCGAACAGACCACTGCCGTCGATTTCACCCTGATCGACGATGCGGCCAGCGCCGCGGCCTTTGCCGACGCCATCGACGCCGCCGCCCGCCCCTACAGCGGACAGACCAATATCGTCGGGGCGCTGAACTACGCCGCCGGCCTGTTCTCCAATAACGGCTTCGAAGGGCGGCAGAACACCATCGACCTGTCCGGCGACGGCACGGAAAGCGAGGCCTGTCTGTTTTTCCTCAGCACCTGTGCGCCTTTGCAGGCGGCCCGCGATGCGGCACTGGCCGGGGATGTCGATGTCATCAATGCCATCGCCATTGACGGCCCGGATTTCTTCGGCGACGGACAGCTCTATTTCGAGAACAACGTCATCGGCGGCCCCGGGGCTTTTGCCATGACCGTCAGCAATTTCAATGATTTCGGGGCGGCGATCAAAACCAAGATCCTCAATGAAATCGGCACATCGGTGGCGGAGCCGGAAACCTTCGCCCTGTTTGCCATGGCCATGGGCGGGCTGCTGCTGACAAGGCGCCGGCGGCCCTGAATCAACGGATGCGTCGCGGCAACAGCTGCAGCCGTTCTCCCTTGTCC
>JALXAG010000097.1 GCA_026992315.1 Sneathiellales bacterium
GATGACCCTTGCCACCGGCGGTTATGCCGTTCTTGCGGTGCGCGAAGCGCTGGTGATTTCCTTCGACCGCGCCGGCGGCCATTCGATGATGAGCGACGGCCGCCGCCGCATTCAGGGCATTCTGCAATTCGTGCAGAAATGGCGGGCGCAGTTTTGCCGCTGGTTCGGCGATACCGGCGGCGAACGCTATGTGGCCCGCTACTGCGGGCGGGTGCTGGGCATGCTGGGCGGGGAATTGCTGGCCCATGGCCGCATCGGCGATGCGGCGCGGGCCTTCGCGGCACTGTGGCGGGTATCGGGCGCTGCCGGCATGGCGGCGGCACTGCCGGTGGTGATGAAGGAAATCCTGCGCTGCTGGATCCCGCCGCAATATTTCGTGCGTCTGCGCCGCCTGTTTCGTGGCGGCTGAAGCGGGCGGCGGATATCAATCCGTCAGCGGGTCGCGGCAGATGGCCAGAAGCCGGCCGGCGCGGCGTTCATCGTTCAGGCGCAGATAACGTTGCCGGTAGAGGCGGAAAAAGCCATCGGTCAGACCCCGGCGGGTGATGACATATGTACCGCCGCCGCCGCCAAGAAGACGGAACAGGATCTTCAGCGGGACGGAGCGGATATCGTCGAAGGGCACGATATCGACCTGCCGGAAATGCGGGCGCAGCGTTTCATGCAGCGTGCCCGTCGTAAAATGCTGGTAATGTTTGGCGCTGACGGCCTTGTTTGCATGGGGCACGGTCATGATGAAGCGCCCGCCATCGGACAGATTGCGGGTGATCGCCGCCAGAAAGGAAGGCACCTCTTCAGGCGGGATGTGTTCCAGCACCTCGATCAGGGTGATGACGTCATAGCATTGTGTCAGCGGTGCGGCGGTGATGTCGGCGGCCCGATATGCGATATCCGGATTGAACGCCCGGGCCAGGGCAATGGCGCGCGGGGAGTAATCGACACCGAGCAGATCGGCGTTGTCGTGCCGGCGGCGTATTTCGCGCAGAAAGCGCCCGTCGCCGCAGCCGACATCGAGGAGGGAGGAAAAGGGCGCCCTCTCCACCGCCTCCAGCGCCATGGCGATGCCGCCGAGATAGCGAAAGCCCCAGGACCAATAGCGCACCGGCCGGAACCCGCCATCCATTTCGGGGATGTAGTGATAGGGAAAAGCGTATTGGCGTTCCTGCACCTGTTGGGTGTCGTCCAGCGCGGGCGCTTCTGACGGGGAGGCTTGCGATGGAGGCGCTTCTGACGGGGGAGCGGAACGGTTCATGGGATCCGGGACCTGGTGGCGGAAATCGGCGTGGTTGTGTTCTGTCCGGAAGATAGACGTAGCCCGGGCGATGGGCAAGACATTGGAATTAATTCCCCTGTCGGCGCCGGCGCACATTGACAGGGGCGGGGAAGGCCTCTACCAACGGCAGAGCCTTTTCTGGAGATGCTGCGATGATGCGCAATGCCGCGCCGGAAACGAAACTGCTGATCGCCATTGCCGTGGCGTTTCATCTGATATTCATCTGGCTGTGGCTGTTTCCCTTTTCCTATGCGCCGGGCAAGGTCATCTCACCCGATGCGTATTCCTTTATCCCCGACATGGCCTATTACCGCCTTTATGCGGAAAAAATCTGTGACGGCGGCTGGCAGCCGTTGCTGGCGGATATCATCGCCTATTACCGCAATCTTGGCGCGATCAGCCCGGCGACCCCGCCGCCGCCGCCGGGGGTGCTGCTGCCGGGGTTGATCTGCCTTACCGGGTACGGGCCGGGGCAGACGCTGCTTCTGGGGCTGACCTGGCTGGAAAGCGCGCTGGCCTATGCCCTGCTTGCGGCCTGGTGGCTGATGCGCCGGGGGGTGGGGCCGTTC
>JALXAG010000098.1 GCA_026992315.1 Sneathiellales bacterium
CGCAAGAACCGGGTACGCTATTATGTGTTCCTGACCATCAATCTGCTGATGAGCGATGACGAGGCCAAATCCAGAGCCTATAAGCTGATGCCCAAGCTGCGCGATGCCTTTCTGCGCGAGCTGCATGGCGATTCCATTCTGCGCGAGGACGGGCCCAAGGGGCTGGATCTCTATTCGCTGAAAAAACGGCTCATGAGCCAGGCCCGCAAGGTTCTGGGGGCAAAGGCCGTCAGCGATGTGCTCATCACCAATGCCATCCGCGGCGGCTGAAACGGCGAGGGGGGAAGAACCACAGATCCCGTGCCGGACACCGTTGCAGCCGATGGCGCCCTTTCGTGCGCAGCCTCTTGCCATTGCGGATTGACGCTGTAGTTTAGTGATCGTTGCATCACAGCTTCCCGTTCCCACCCGCTGTTTCCAAGAGTCTCTTCATGCGCCGTACCTCCATGTTGCGAAATGTCTCCATCCTGGCCGTGTGCCAGGGATTCTTCAATTCGACGCAATCGATCATGATTTCGATCGGCGGACTTGTCGGATTCATGCTGGCAACCGATAAATCCCTGGCAACCCTGCCGGTGACGGCCGTGGTCACGGGCACGGCGATTGCCAGTATTCCGGCTTCCTTCGTCATGGACCGCATCGGTCGGCGCGCCGGCTTCATCATCGGCAGTTTCGCCGGCATCATGGGGGCGGCCCTGGCGGGCAGCGGCGTTTATACCGGTTCGTTCCTCTATTTTGTCCTGGGCAGCATGCTGGTCGGCATTTTCGCCGCCTTCGCCAATTATTACCGTTTCGCCGCCGCCGATGTCGCGACCGAGGATTACCGCAGCCGCGCCATTTCCTATGTCATGGCCGGTGGGGTCATTGCCGGATTCATGGGACCGCAGATCGCGCTGTGGACCGAAAACCTGCTGCCGCCCTATACGTTTCTCGGCAGCTATTTCGCCATTGCCGGGCTGCTGGCTCTGACCATCATCCTGATGCTGTTCGCCGATATTCCACACATTCCGCGGGCAGAGCGGGCAGAGGAAAACGACCCCACCACCGCAGCGGCGCGCCCCTTGCCTGAACTGGCGAAACAGCCGGTATTCATCGTTGCCGTGCTCAGCGGCATGATCGGCTATGGCGTCATGAGCCTGATCATGACGGCAACCCCGCTGGCCATGGTCGGCTGCGGGCTGCATACGGCAACGGCGCTCGGCGTCATCCAGTGGCATGTGGTGGCGATGTTCGCGCCGAGCTTCTTCACCGGCCATCTGATCCACCGTTTCGGCGTTCTGACCGTCATTCTGACCGGCGTGCTGCTGATGCTGGTCTGTGTCGCCATCGCCCTGTCGGGGCAGGAAGCATGGAACTTCTATTCGGGGCTCATCCTGCTGGGGCTGGGCTGGAATTTCATGTTCATCGGCGGCACAACGCTGCTGACCGAGGCCTATACCGCCAAGGAACGGGCCAAGGTGCAGGCGATGAACGAATTCATGATCTTCGGTACCGTTGCCGCCGCTTCGCTGTCTTCCGGCAAATTGCTGGATGCCTTCGGCTGGAATGCGGTGGTGCTGGGGGCCTTGCCGCTGCTGACGATTGCCGGCAGCGCGGCGCTGTGGCTTGCCGTCACCCGCATGATGCAGCGGCGCAATTACGCCTGATCGGGCGAGGGAACGGCGGCCCGTTTCCTTTCTTCCTCCTTGGCACGGTTCCACAGGGCATCCAGTTCATCGAGGGACATGGCCGTGATGTCGCGGCCCATGGTCGCCGCCATTTCCTCCATTCTGTGAAAACGCCGTTCGAATTTATTGTTGGTGCGACGTAATGCGGCTTCCGGGTCGATCTTCAGATGGCGGGCGATATTGGCAAGAACGAACAGAATGTCGCCCATCTCGTCTTCCAGCCTGTCAGGCGGGGCCCCGGCTGTGATTTCTGTCTGCAACTCGCCGATTTCCTCATCGAGCTTGTCCCAGACCGGCCCGAGGGACGGCCAGTCGAAACCGGCGCGAGCAGCTCGTTTCTGCAGTTTTTCCGCCCGTTGCAAGGCGGGCAGGGCCCGGGCCACGCCATCGAGGAGCGAGGGCGGCGCATCCGCACCGGCCTGCGCGGCTTTTGCCCTGCGCTCCGCTGCCTTGATTTCTTCCCAGTTGCGTCTGACCTGATCGGGTGCATCGGCCTGTCCATCGGCGAAGATATGCGGATGGCGGCGGATCATTTTCTCTGAAATCGCGGTGACGACATCGCCGTAATCGAAAGCGCCGCGCTCTTCGGCCATGCGGGCATGAAACACCACCTGCAACAGCAGATCGCCCAGCTCATCGCGCAGATCGGTCATGTCGCCGCGCTCTATGGCATCGGCGACCTCATAGGCTTCCTCGATCGTATAGGGGGCGATGGAGGAAAAATCCTGCGCCACATCCCACGGGCAGCCGTGCAGCGGATCGCGCAGGCGGGCCATGATTTCCAGCAGTCGCCCCGTGGAGGAATCTTCCGCACCGTCGCTGTCATCGGCACTGGTTGTTCCGGCTTTGAGGCCGTGTCGTTCTGTGCTCATTTTCCGCTCTCGATCGTCAGGGCTGCAATCATAGGGAGGATATGCGGCGGAACCAAGAGGGGGCATGACCATGACTGCCGGGCGGTGGCATCGTCGTCCATTCCCCGGGGCTCCTGATTATCGTATAATATATATTATGGAAAATTATTTATGGAAAATTATTTTCTGTTCCGTATACGGGTTATTCGGATTGATGGATAAGGAAAAACAATCAACCTGTTGAAAATATTTTTAATCGAAAGGACATCGTGCTGACGCTCAGATGTCGAGAACCATGCCATCATAGGCGGGCTCCACCCCTTGCGGCAGTTCACGCTTCAGTGTCGCGTAATCGAGATCGATATGCATATTGGTCAGCACGGCGCGTTCGGGCCTGACCCGCGCAATCCATTCCAGGGCACGGTCGAGATGGGCATGGGTCGGATGCGGCGTATAGCGCATGCAATCGACGATCCACAGCCTGACGCCGCGCAGCGTTTCAAAGGCCTCCTCCGGCAGTTCCACGCAATCGTTGGAATATGCGGCGTCATTGAAGCGGAAGCCCAGCGACGTCATGCTGCCGTGATCCTGGGTAAAGCTTTGTATCCGCACCGGGCCGATGTTGAAATCGCCGTCGATTTCATGGGGTTCCAGGATCGGCGGATAGACCGTTTCCTGAACGAAGCAGTAGGAAAAGCGTTGCGATATCGTCGCCAGGCAATGCGGTGCCGCATAGGCCGGGATGCGGCGACGCTGGTTGTAGACGACGACGCGAAGATCGTCGATCCCGTTCAGTTGATCCGCATGTTCATGGGTCCAGAGCACGGCATCCAGCGTTGCGACACCGGCATCGAGCAACTGTTCGCGCAGATCGGGCGATGTATCGACCAGGATATTGGTCTCGTCCTGCTGCACGAGGATCGAGCAGCGCCGCCGCCGGTTGCGCGGTTCGGCCGGGTCGCAGGCCCCCCAATTATTGCCGATGCGCGGCACGCCGCCGGAAGTGCCACAGCCAAGGATGGTGATGCGCATCAACCGCCCCGCGCCGCCTTGGTGAACAAACGCATGAAATTGGCGCCCGTTATTTCACAGATTTCATCGCTATCGAGCCCGCGCATTTGTGCCAGTTTTTCCGCCACCAGGCGGACATGGGCCGGTTCGTTCGGCTTGCCGCGAAACGGCACCGGCGCCAGATAGGGGCTGTCGGTTTCGACCAGAAGCCGCTCCAGCGGTACGGCCATGGAGGCCTCGCGCACTGCATCGGCCTTCTTGAAGGTGATAATGCCGGAAAGAGAGACATATCCACCCAAAGATACAGCTTTTTCAGCGAGTTCAAGGCTGGAGCTGAAGCAATGAATGAGAAAGGGGAATGCCCCCTTCCCCGTTTCCTCTTCCAGAATGCGCATGGTATCCGCATCGGCATCGCGGGTATGGACGATCAGCGGCAGGCCGGTCTGCCGCGCCGCTTCGATATGGATGCGGAAATATTCCTGCTGCAAATCGCGCGGGGAATGCTCGTAATAATAATCGAGACCGGTTTCCCCGATGCCGATGACCTTGTCGTGATCGCAGGCCTTCAGAAGATCGTCGAGGACAAGCGGCGCCTTTTCGCATTCATGCGGATGGACGCCGATGGTGCACCAGACATCGTCCTCGGCCTCGGCAATGCGCAGGATATCGGGAAATGTGGCCAGTTTGGTCGAAATCGACAACATCCGCGCCACACCGCCGGCGCGGGCATTGGCCAGCGACTGTTCGAGCCGTCCTTCCCGCTGCAGGTAATCGAGGTGGCAGTGGCTGTCAATCAGCATCGCCATCCTCTTCTTCTTCCGCCACGAAGCGGGGGAAAACCGGTACCGGCTTGTCCAGCGCCGTACCCGAGGGCAGCGGCGTGTCGAAATCGGCAAAGCTGCGCGCATCGTGCCCGATGCGCAGCTGATCGAGAATTTTCGCAGCCGAATCCGGCATGAAGGGCTGCACCAGCAGGCCGAGGCGGCGGATCACCTCCGCCAGCACGTAGAGCACGGTTTCCATCCGCGCCGGATCGCTCTTGCGCAGCACCCATGGCGCCTGTTCGTCCACATAGCGGTTGGCATCGCCGACGACGTCCCAGATCACGATCAGGCCCTTGTGGAAAGCCTGCTCATCCATGTGATGGCGCAATTTTTCCAACATGGCGGCGGCCTTGTCCAGCAGGGCGCGGTCGGCATCCTGCAGCGGGCCGCAGGCCGGCATCACCCCCTTGCAGTTTTTGAAGATCATCGAAAGGACCCGCTGGCACAGATTGCCCAGATCGTTGGCCAGATCGCCATTGATGCGATGGGCCATCGCCTGGCGCGAGAAATCGCCGTCATTGCCGAACGGCACTTCGCGCAGCAGGAAATAACGCGTCTGATCCAGACCGTAGGTCTTCACCAGATCGGCCGGGGCGATGACATTGCCGAGCGATTTCGACATCTTCTGCCCCTCGATGGTCCACCAGCCATGGGCGAAGACCCGCTTCGGCGGTGCGATTCCCGCCGCCATCAGAAAGGCCGGCCAGTAGACGGCATGAAAACGCAGGATATCCTTGCCGACCATATGCAGATCGGCCGGCCAGTATTTTCTGAAATCCTCGCTTTGCGTATCCGGGTAACCGACGGCGGTGATGTAATTGGTCAGCGCATCGAGCCAGACATAGAAGATATGCGCATCGTCCCCCGGCACCCCGATGCCCCAGCCGAAGCTGGTGCGCGATACCGACAGATCCTTCAGCCCGCCGCGCACAAAGCTGACGACTTCGTTGCGGCGGCTTTTCGGGGCGATGAAATCCGGGTTCTGTTCGTAATATTCCAGCAGCTTGTCGCCCCAGGCGGAAAGGCGAAAGAAATAGCTCGGCTCCTCCACCCATTCGACCTCGGCCCCGGTGGGGGCGAGTTTCTGCCCGTCCGGGCCTTCGCTCAGTTCATCCTCGGTGTAATAGGCCTCGTCGCGTACCGCGTACCAGCCCGCATATTTGCCGAGATAGATATTGCCCGATGCCTCCAGCGCCTTCCAGATCGCCTGGGCGGAGAGACGGTGGCGCTCCTCGGTCGTGCGGATGAAATCGTCATTGGAGATGTTCAGCAACCCGGTCAGTTCCCGGAAATTGGCCGAGACCTCGTCGCAGAATTGCTGCGGGGCGATGCCGCGGGCGGCGGCGGCCTTCTCCACCTTCTGGCCGTGTTCGTCCGTGCCGGTCAGAAACTTGACATCGAAACCGTCCAGCCGCTTGAAACGGGCCAGCGCATCGCAGGCCAGGGTCGTATAGGCGTGTCCGATATGCGGCACATCGTTGACGTAGTAAATGGGCGTGGTGACGTAATAGGTCGGTTGCCCTTCGGATGCGGTCATTTCTTGTCCTGATCTCCTGCCCGGCTCAGGCGGCGTTGCTGGCCATGCCGCCGATTGCGGAAAAAACGGTTGTCAGGCTGCGCCGGCGGTTAAGGTTTACCTCTTCCGCCCGGCGGAGCAAGCGTTCCGTCTTTTCCCATACATTCAGCCAATCTTCAAGGCCCCCGGATGATGGGGCCTGCTCGCCCGGCAGCAACGCAATATCGATCCCGGCCGCCTGGCGGATGCGCCGGCGCAGCCACCAGAAGAGGATATCGCGGAAGAGAAAATATTCTTCCTCGTTGCGTTTCTGCCCCAGGCGTTCGGCCAGCTTCAGCGCCGCCTGCAGGTCGATGCCGCCGCCTGCGGCGATCTCCAGCCATTCCCTGAGCAGGGCAATGCCCCCGCCCGCGGCCAGGGACAGCCCCTGCCCCGGCGATCCTTCGGCCAGGCTGACGGCAATCTCGCGTTCGTCGCCGCCGAGCGACGGCAGGGTTTCGGCGATGACGGCTGCAAGTTCCGCATCCTTCAGGGGTTTGAGCGCCAGACGGCGGCAGCGGGAGCGGATGGTCGGCAATATGGCCGAGGGTGCATGACAGACCAGCAGAAAC
>JALXAG010000099.1 GCA_026992315.1 Sneathiellales bacterium
TTGCCGGCGTTGTCGACCTGATGGCCAACAAGGCGATCATCTGGCGGGATGAAAGCCTCGGCGCGCAGTTTGATATCGTCGATATTCCCGCCGAACTGCAGGAGCAGGCCGAGGAGTATCGCGAAAAACTGATCGAAACCGCCGTCGAGCAGGACGAAGCGGTGATGGAGGCCTATCTCGAGGGTGAGGAACCCGACGAGGCGACGCTGAAGCGCTGCATCCGTGCCGGCACCATCGGCGGTGCTTTCGTGCCGGTGCTCTGCGGTACCGCCTTCAAGAACAAGGGTGTGCAGCCGCTGCTCGATGCCGTGGTCGATTATCTGCCCTCGCCGATCGATATCGAGGCGGTCAAGGGCACGGCGGTCGATGATCCCGAAAAGGAAGTGGTGCGCGAAACCTCCGACGATGCGCCGTTCTCGGCCCTGGCCTTCAAGATCATGAACGATCCCTTCGTCGGCTCGCTGACCTTTGTGCGTATCTATTCGGGTGTGGTCGAATCCGGTACTTCGGTGCTGAACAGCGTGCGCGGCAACCGGGAACGCATCGGCCGCATGCTGCAGATGCATGCCAACAGCCGTGAGGATATCAAGGAGGCCCGTGCCGGCGATATCGTCGCCCTGGCCGGTCTGAAGGACACCCGCACCGGCGATACCCTGTGCGATCCGGTCAAGCCGGTGGTGCTGGAAAGCATGGACTTCCCGGATCCGGTGATCGAGGTTGCGGTGGAGCCGAAAACCAAGGCCGACCACGACAAGATGGGGCTGGCTCTGGCGCGTCTGGCCAAGGAGGATCCCTCCTTCCGCGTCAGCACCGACCATGAGACCGGGCAGACGGTCATCAAGGGGATGGGCGAGCTGCATCTGGACATCATCGTCGATCGCCTGCGCCGCGAATTCAAGGTGGATGCCAATGTCGGCGCGCCGCAGGTGGCCTATCGCGAAGCCTTCACCCGGCCCTGCGAGGTCGATTATACCCACAAGAAGCAGACCGGCGGTTCGGGCCAGTTTGCCCGCGTCAAGCTGACTTTCGAGCCTCTGGAGCCGGGCAGCGGCGTGCAGTTCGAAAGCGCCATCGTCGGCGGTTCGGTGCCGAAGGAATACATTCCCGGCGTCGAGAAGGGCATCCGCTCCGCCGCCGAGGCGGGCGTGCTTGCCGGTTTCCCGGTGATCGACTTCAAGGCGACGCTGGTCGACGGTGCCAGCCACGATGTGGACAGCTCGGTCATGGCCTTCGAGATCGCTTCCCGTGCGGCCTTCCGTGAAGCGGCGCCGAAGGGCAAGGTCAAGCTGCTTGAGCCGGTGATGAAGGTCGAGGTGGTGACGCCCGAGGAGTTCGTTGGCGATGTCATGGGCGATCTCAACGGTCGCCGCGGTCAGGTGACCGGTTCCGAACCGCGTGGCAACGCGGTGGTGATCAACGCCTTTGTGCCGCTCGCCAACATGTTCGGTTATGTGAACAATCTGCGCTCCATGACCCAGGGTCGGGCGCAGTACACGATGCTATTCGATCATTACGCCCAGGTGCCGCAGGCGGTTTCGGACGAAGTCATCGCCAAGATGGCTTGACGGAACAGGGTCAGAAATTACGGAGAACAGGAAAATGGCTAAGGAAAAGTTTGAACGTACGAAGCCGCATTGCAACATTGGTACGATTGGGCATGTTGATCACGGCAAGACGACGCTGACGGCGGCGATTACGAAGGTTCTTGCTGAGGCAGGCGGTGCGGAGTTTACGGCGTATGACGACATTGACAAGGCGCCTGAGGAGCGTGCTCGCGGGATCACGATTTCGACGGCGCATGTTGAGTATGAGACGGCGAACCGTCACTATGCGCATG
>JALXAG010000100.1 GCA_026992315.1 Sneathiellales bacterium
CGGCTTGTCGCTGCGCTGGGCGGCAGCGCCGCCGGCATCCTCGCCGCCGAAACCGCCGAGAATCACATTGAAGAAGGAGCGGTTCATCCCCTTGCACATGATATAGGAGAGAATGGCACCGGAAGAACCGACCAGGGCGCCGACGATGATCAGCGCCGTGTTTTCCAGGGTAAAGCCGATGCCGGCGGCCGCCCAGCCCGAATAGGAGTTCAGCATCGAGACCACCACCGGCATGTCGGCCCCGCCGATCGGGATGATGATCAGGAAACCGATCAGGAAAGCCAGGGCCGTCATCGCCCAGAACCAGGTTTCGCTGACATCGCGGGCGAACATGACGATCAGCGCCACGATCACGATGGCCAGGACCAGATTGAGCAGGTGCTGCCCCGGAAACACCACCGGATTGCCCGAAAGAATGCCCTGAAGCTTGCCGAAGGCGATCAGCGAACCGGAAAAGGTGATGGCGCCGATGACAATGCCGAGCGACATTTCGATACGGCTGCCGAGCTTGAGCTGCCCTGCCGCGTCGGTGATGCCAAAGGACTCAGGATGATAGAAGGCCGCCGCCGCCACCATCACCGCCGCCAGACCGACAAGCGAATGAAAGGCCGCAACAAGCTGGGGCATCGCCGTCATCTGAATACGCATGGCCGTGACAATGCCGATGACGCCGCCGATGGCCAGCCCGGCCAGGATCCAGCCGTATGAGGTCACTTCCGGGCTGGCGATGGTGGTGAGAATGGCCAGCGCCATGCCGATCATGCCCAGCAGATTGCCGCGGCGGGATGTTACCGGCGAAGAAAGACCGCGCAGCGCCAGGATGAACAGGACCGAGGCGACGAGATAGGCCAGGGCCGTAAGATTTGCGCTCATTACCGCCCTCCCCTATTTCTTTTTCTTGTACATCGCCAGCATGCGCTGGGTGACGGCGAAACCGCCAAAAATGTTCACCGATGCCAGAACGACGGCGATAAAGCCGAAAATCTTGGCCAGCGACATGCCATCCGGCCCGGCCGCCAGCAGGGCACCGACGATGATGACACTGGAAATCGCATTGGTGACGGACATCAGCGGCGTATGCAGCGCCGGGGTGACCGACCAGACGACGTAATAGCCGATGAAAACCGCCAGTACGAAAATCGACAGACGGAAAATAAACGGATCGACAGCTTCCATCACCCTTCCCCCTTGTTCTTCAAAATCGGATGCACCACCGCACCGTCGCGGGTAAGCGCGGTGCCGGAAACGGTTTCATCGTCCCAGTTCCATTTCAGCGTGCCGGTTTCCTTGTCCATCTGCGGCGTCAGGAAATTCAGCAGGTTCCTGGCATAAAGGGCCGAAGCGTCCGTGGCGATGCGACTGGCCATGTTGGCATGACCGATAATCTTCACGCCATCCACTTCCACGATCTTGCCGATCTCGCTGCCCTCGACATTGCCGCCCTGCTCGACGGCGAGGTCGACGATCACCGAACCGGGACGCATGCTGGCGATATGTTCGCGCGTGATCAGGACCGGCGCCCGGCGCCCGGGTATCAGCGCCGTGGTAATGGCGATATCCTGCTTCTTCATGGTTTCGGAGATCATCTCGGCCTGGCGACGCTTGTATTCATCGCTCATTTCCCGGGCGTAGCCGCCTTCGCCCTCGCCGCTTTCCTCTATGTCGGGCGCAATGAATTTGGCCGCCAGGCTTTCCACCTGCTCCTTCACCGCCGGGCGCACATCGGTTGCCGAAACGACGGCACCAAGACGCTTGGCCGTGGCAATGGCCTGCAGGCCGGCAACTCCCGCCCCGAAAACGAAAACCCTGGCAGGCGCGACCGTGCCTGCGG
>JALXAG010000101.1 GCA_026992315.1 Sneathiellales bacterium
GGCGCTCGGCGATGCGCTGGCCGTGGTTCTGCTCGAACGCTGGGGGTTCACGCCCGAACAGTTCCGTGTCTATCATCCGGGCGGCAAGCTCGGCAAATCGCTGATTCGCGTCGGCGATATCATGCATGGAGCCGATGACATGCCGGTGATTGCCCCCGATGCACCGATGAGCGAAGTGCTTCTGACCATGACGGCACGCCGTTTCGGTTGTGCCGGGGTGCTGGACCGGGACGGGGCGCTGGTCGGCATCGTCACCGATGGCGATCTGCGCCGTCACATGGGCGACGATCTGCTCCATGCCCGTGCCGGGGACATCATGACGCCATCGCCACGCTGCGTTGCCCGCGATGCGCTGGCGGCCGAGGCGCTCGGCATCATGAACGAACAGCGCATCACGGTGCTGTTCGTGGTCGAAGGCGATGACAACCGTCCGGTCGGCATCGTCCACATGCACGATATTCTGCGTGCCGGGATCTACTGACCGGGGGGGCGGATACTATCCGTCCGTTTTATCTTCGCCTGTTTTATCCGTTCGGCCCTGCCGGCGCAGGAAGCTCATTCTGATCCGTCCCCAGCGGCGTTCCTCCAGCAGGGTGAAACCCGCAGGCTGGGGCGGGGACGGGCGCTTGCCGTCGCTTTCCAAAATGCACAATGCCCCTGCCGCCACCCAGCCCTTGCGGGTCAGGGCCTCAAGGGCGACGGGGCCTTTCCCCTCGTCCCCATAAGGCGGGTCGAGATAAACCAGATCGGCCGGCGCATAGGGCGCAGGCATGGGGTTGGTGGCATCCGTTTCCAGCACCAGCCCCCTGTCCCCCAGTTTCGTATCGCGCAGATTGCGCCGGATCAGCGACAGGGCGGCGGGGTCGTTGTCAAGGAAGACGACCTCGGCTGCGCCGCGCGAGAGGGCCTCGATCCCCACGGCACCGCAGCCGGCAAACACATCCAGCATGTGCGCCCTGCGGGGCAGGGGGGTATCGCGGCCCTCGTTCAGCAGGGGGTTGTGGGCCAGCATGTTGAACAAGGCTTCACGGGCGCGGTCGCTGGTGGGACGGATACGGTTGTCTTGCGGCGGCGCGATCCTGCTGCCGCGTGCGGTGCCGCCGACAATACGGATCATGGCTTTTTCTTCTCCTTTGCCGCTGCCGCCGGTCCAGCCGGGCGTTTCCTGCCGGTGCCGTGCTTCCTGCCGCTGTCGCCGGATGAGGTTTTTTCCCGGCGGCGCGGGGGCATGGGGATGCCAAGCTGATCGCGCAGGATGCGCGGCTGCACCTCCTCAACCGCGTTGACGGCCAGATTGCCAAGGTGAAAAGGGCCATAGGAAATACGGATCAGCCGGTTGACGGCATAGCCGAAATGCTCCATCAGGCGGCGGATCTCGCGGTTTTTTCCTTCCCGCAGGCTCAGGGTGAGCCAGGCATTGGTGTTGCCCTGATGGTCGATCGTGGCCTCGATCGGACGGTAGGCAACGCCGTCGATTTCGACCCCTTTGGCCAGGGCCGCGATCACCGCCTCGTCAACGCGGCCGTGCACCCGCACCCGGTAGCGCCGGGTCCAGCCTTTCGACGGCAGTTCCAGGCGCCGCGCCAGTTCACCGTCATTGGTCAGCAGCAGCAGCCCTTCGGTGGCGATGTCGAGGCGGCCGACGGTAACCACCCGTGGCAGCCCCGCCGGCAGGCGTTCGAACACGGTCGGTCGCCCCTCGGGATCGCGGTTGGTGGTCACGGTGCCGGCCGGCTTGTGATAACGCCACAGGCGGGGCGGCTCGGCATCGGGCAGGGGGGCGCCGTCCACCTCGATGCGGCTGTCCGCCGTCACGGTGACGGCCGGGCTGTCGAGCAGCTTGCCATCGACACGCACCCGTCCGGCGGCGATCCAGCGCTCGGCCTCGCGGCGCGAACAGAGCCCCGCCCGCGCCAGACGCTTGGCGATGCGTTCGCCCTTTGCCGGATCCTTTGCTGCGGTGGCTTCATTCCGGCGTTTTCTGTCTGCGGTCATTGCCGTTCTTTCCTGATGATGCCTGCGTCTGTCCCATGCGTGGCGGGCTCTCTTGACGCTGTCCGGCGCAAGGGTCATTCTGCAGGGCGTTTACCACAGGATACAGGGGCAAGGCCACCTTCCCTTGCGGAAGGGCGGTTGTCAGGGCGTTTCCGGCAATAATGGCAGAACGGTAAAGCGGCAAGGCCATGAGCATGGATTTTGAAAAACCGGATCCGATGACGCTGGCGCTGGATGCGGCACGTTTGGCCGGCAACCGCAACGAGGTGCCGGTGGGGGCGGTCATCGTTCATCATCCTTCCGGGCGGATTCTGGCCAAGGTCGGCAATGAAACCGTTCAGCGCAACGATGCCACGGCACATGCCGAAATTCTGGCCATCCGCGCGGCAGGGCGGATGCTGGGGACACAGCGCCTCAGCGAATGCGATCTCTATGTGACGTTGGAACCCTGCGCCATGTGCGCGGCGGCCATTTCCTTCGCACGGATCCGCCGTCTCTATTACGGGGTGGTCGATGCCAAGGGCGGGGCCGTCGAAAGCGGCCACCGCTTCTTTACCCAACCGACCTGCCATCATGGCCCGGAAGTTTACGGTGGCATCCGCGAAGAGGATTCGGCTACCCTGCTGCGGGAATTTTTCCGGCGCAAGCGTGTCTGAACATATTCACGCGCCGGGAGAGAACGATAACCGCGATGGCACCGTTGGGGGGAATGATGAAGGCTCAATCCTATTTTTCACGCGATTACGCCGAGGCCCGCGCCCGGTTTCTGGAGGCGGCACGGGCCGCCGGAGCCAGGGTGGAAAGCACGGTTCATCCGCTCAGGGGTCCTGCGGGGGAGGAGCTGGCCATGGATGCCGCCTGGATCGGGGCGGAGGATGCACCGCGGGTTCTGGTGCTGGGTTCCGGCACCCATGGCGTCGAGGGGTTCTGCGGTTCCGGCTGTCAGCTTGCCTTTCTCGACCGTCTGGCGGCAGAAATGCCCGCCGGCATTGCCGTTCTGCTCACCCATGCCCATAACCCGTACGGTTTTGCCCATCTGCGCCGGGTGACGGAGGAAAACGTCGATCTGAACCGCAATTTCATCGATCACGATGCCGGCCATCCGGCCAATGATGCCTATGATGCCATTCACGGTTTCTTACTGCCTGAGGATTGGGACGGACCGGGCCGGCAGGCAGCGGACCGGGCGATGATGGCGTTTATTGCCTCCCGCGGGCTCGAAACCTTTCAGGCGGCGGTTTCGGGCGGGCAGTACGACCATCCGGACGGGCTGTTCTATGGCGGGCTACGGCCGGTATGGTCCAATCGCGTCATGCGCGCCGCTTACCGGAAATATCTTGCGGGGCGCGATCGTATCGCCCTGATCGATTATCATACCGGCCTCGGCCCGCGCGGTCATGGCGAACTGATCGATGCCAGCATCGGCGGCAATATCGCTCTTACGCGTGACTGGTATGGCGCGGATGAGGTGACCAGCCCCGCCGAGGGGGGATCCGTATCGGCGCCGGTATCGGGCGTGCTGCCGATGGCGGCGCAGGATGTAACCGGGCGGGATCGTATCGGCATGATCGCCATCGAATACGGCACGATCGAGCTGATGGAGGTGCTGACGGCCCTGCGCGGCGATAACTGGCTGTATCTCCATGGTGATGTGTCCTCGCCGCTGGGCCATGAGATCAAGGCAGAGATGCGCCGCGCCTTTTATGGCGAGGACGAGGCCTGGTGTCGGGACGTTCTGGATCGTTCGGAGGAAATCATCCGCAAGGCGCTGGCCGGTCTGAGCGGAAGCTGAGCCCGTTCCGGCAATCGGCGATCCGGCCGATGCGCCCCTTACATCGCCGACAATCCGCCGTCGAGCACCAGTTCCGCCCCGGTCATGAAGCGGCTTTCGTCCGAGGCCAGGTAAAGCACCGCATAGGCGACATCCTCGGGGCTGCCGACCTGGCCGAGGGGAATCTGCCGCCCCAGCTTGGCAATCACCTCGTCGCGGCTGATGCCGGGGCGGGCGAAGCCGTCCAGAATCGGGGTATCGACGAAGGCCGGGTGGACGGAATTGCAGCGGATGCCGCTGCCCGTATGGGCACAGTGCAGGGCGACGGACTTGCTCAGATGGCGCACCGCTGCCTTGGCCGAATTATAGGCGGCAAGATTGCGTGCCGCGACGATGCCGGCAACCGATGAAATATTGATAATCGATCCCGGGCCGCTTTTTTGCATCAGCGGCAGGGCCAGCTTGCAGCCGAAGAACACGCTGTCGAGATCGATGGCATGCATGCGGTGCCACAATTCGGTGCTGGTTTCCTCGATGGTGCCGGCATCGCCGATTCCGGCATTGTTGATCAGAATGTCGAGGCGGGAGAAAACCGTCTCCACCCGATCGATCACCGTCTGCCAGGCGGCTTCATCGGTTACGTCATGATGCAGGGCGAGGATGCGGCGGCCCGTTTCCCGGCCGATTTCATCGCCAAGGGCGGTGACGGCGCCATCGTCGATATCGGTCAGCACCAGATCGGCGCCTTCGCGCGCCAGCAGCCGGGCCATGGCCCGGCCCAGCCCGCCGGCGGCGCCGGTGATCAGTGCAACCTTGTCCTGAACCCTGTTCATGCGGCCCCCCTGTTGCGATGGCCGGTGATGCGCCTCAGTTCCAGCGGCGCAATTCCAGCTTGGCGATCTGATTGCGGTGCACCTCGTCCGGGCCATCGGCCAGGCGCAGGGTGCGGATCTGGGCATAAGCATAGGCCAGACCGAAGTCATCGGAAACACCGGCGGCGCCATGGGCCTGAATTGCCCAGTCGATCACCTTGCAGGCCATGACGGGGGCGGCGACCTTGATCATGGCGATTTCCTTGCGGGCCTCCTTATTGCCGACCGTATCCATCTTATAGGCGGCATTGAGCACCAGAAGCCGCGCCTGATCGATCATGATTCGCGCCTCCGCGATGCGTTCCTGGGTCACGGTCTGTTCGGCAATCGGCTTGCCGAAGGCGGTGCGTGACTTGACGCGCTTGCACATTTTCTCGAGGCAGCGTTCGGTCATGCCGATGATGCGCATGCAATGGTGGATGCGCCCCGGCCCCAGCCTTCCCTGCGCGATTTCAAAGCCGCGCCCTTCGCCCAGCAATATATTGCTTGCCGGAACGCGGACGTTTTCGAATGTGATTTCCGCATGGCCGTGGGGGGCGTCGTCATAGCCGAATACGGGCAGGATGCGCTCGATGCGGACGCCGGGGGTATCGATGGGGACCAGAATCATCGATTGCTGGCGGTAGCGGTCCGGATTGTCGGGGTCGGTCTTGCCCATGAAGATCAGGATTTTGCAGCGCGGATCCCCGGCGCCGGAAGTCCACCATTTGCGGCCGTTGATCACGTATTCGTCGCCGTCACGTTCGATGCGGGCTTCGATATTGGTGGCATCGGAAGAGGCCACGGCCGGTTCGGTCATCGCGAAACCGGAGCGGATCTTCCCTTCCAGCAACGGTTTCAGCCAGCGCTCCTTCTGTTCTTCCGTGCCGTAGCGGACCAGAACCTCCATGTTGCCGGTGTCGGGGGCGGAACAGTTGAACACTTCGGGTCCGAAAAAGGACCGGCCCATGATCTCGCATAAAGGGGCGTATTCGACATTGGTCAGCCCGGCACCGTATTCGCTTTCGGGCAGGAACAGATTCCACAATCCCGCGGCCTTGGCCTTTTCCTTCAGGCCCTCGATGATCGTGCTTGGCTGCCAGCGGTCTCCGGTGCCGATTTCCTCCAGAATGGCGGCCTCATTGGGATAGATATGTTCTTCCATGAAGGCGCTGAGGCGTTCCTGCAGCGCGACGACCTTGTCGGAATGGGCGAAATCCATGACACTTCCCCTTTGAGTATGGTGCGAATCGAATTTAAACAGTTGTTTGAATTTCTATCATGAAGCGGCCTCCCTGTCGAGGCCGGCGGTTTGCACCGGCGGCGCGCTCAGGGTAAAGAGGATGGAAAACCACGGGGGCGATGTTGACGAGCGAGACACAACGGAAGATTCTGGACGAGGCGGAGCGCCTGTTTTCCGAGCGGCATTATTCCACCGTGACCCTGCGGGAAATCACCTCGGCCGCCGGGGTCAACATTGCCTCGGTCAATTATCACTTCGGTTCGAAAAATATTCTTCTGCGCGAGGTGTTCCGCCGCCGGGCGCTGGATCTGAACCGGGAACGGCTCAGCCTTCTCGATGCCGCCGAACGGGAAGCGGCGCCGGAGGCGCCGAGCCTGGAGGCGGTCCTGTTCGCCCTGGCGGCGCCGCCGATCCGCTGGAGTCAGGAAGCCGACGGTGCCCGGGCGCGATTCATGCGTTTCCTGCGTCTGTGCCGTGTCGATGCGACCGAGGAGATCAGAACGCTGATCAATCGTGAAATCGGTCATTTGCAGCGCTTTCTCGTTCCCCTGGCGCGAATCCTGCCGCAATCGAGCCGCGCCGATCTG
>JALXAG010000102.1 GCA_026992315.1 Sneathiellales bacterium
GATATCGCGCATGATGCCGCCCACGCCCGTCGTCGCCCCCTGGAAGGGTTCGATGAAGGAGGGGTGATTATGGCTTTCCATCTTGAAGATGGCCGCCTTGCCGTCGCCGATGTCGATGACGCCTGCGTTTTCGCCGGGGCCGCAGATGACCCAGGGGGCCTCCGTCGGCAGTGTCTTCAGCCAGACCCGCGACGATTTGTAGGAACAGTGTTCGCTCCACATCACCGAATAGATGCCGAGTTCGGTCAGATTGGGGTGTCGGCCCAATCCCCTGACCACGCGTTCGTATTCTTCTTCGTTCAGGCCATGTTCGGCGATGACGGCCTTATCCAGGGGAGTGTTCGTGTTCATGCCACAGCCTCCAGCAGGCTTTCGAACATGGCCCGCCCGTCGGTGCCGCCGAGGCGCGGGTCGCAATAGCGTTCGGGATGGGGCATCATGCCCAGCACGTTGCCATCCTCGTTCAGAATACCGGCAATATCGTTGCGCGAGCCGTTGGGGTTGGCATCGCCGCCGGGAATGCCGCGGGCATCCGTATAACGCAGAACAACGCGTCCTTCCCCTTCCAGCCGCCTGATGGTGTCGTCATCGGCGAAATAATTGCCGTCATGATGGGCGACGGGGATGCGGATCACCTGTCCGGCCTCGTAGCGGCGGGTGAAATCCGTATCGGCGTTTTCGATGCGCAGATGGACATCGCGACAGACGAAGCGGAGATTGACATTGCGCATCAGCGCCCCCGGCAGCATCCCGGTTTCGGTGGCGATCTGAAAACCGTTGCAGATTGCCAGGACCCGTGTGCCGCGCTTCGCCTGGCGGATGACATCGTGCATGATCGGCGAATTGGCGGCCATGGCGCCGGAGCGCAGATAATCGCCATAGGAGAAACCGCCGGGCAGTATGATCAGATCGCTGTCGGGAACGGTGCTGTCACGGTGCCAGACCCTGTTCACCGTACCGCCGCAGACGGATCGGGCGGCGACGCAGGCGTCCCTGTCGCAATTGGAACCGGGAAATATAATCACGCTGGTGCGCATCTTTCCTGAGCCTTCACATGTTGCGTATCGGATGAAACAAAACAGGCCCGTCAAAGCATCGGGGCCTGTTGTTATTGCCGTGTCCTCATGGGGTCATGGCCGTTCATTCGGCGATTTCGATGGTGTATTTTTCGATCACCGTATTGGCGAGCAGCTTTTCGCACATCTCGCCGACCTGGCGGCGGGCCTCCTCGGGGTCGGAGGAAGCGAGATCGAGCTCGATCAGCTTGCCCTGGCGGACGTTGTTCACCCCCGTAAAGCCGAGATTTTCGAGCGCATGCCCGATGGCCTTGCCTTGGGGGTCAAGAACGCCGTTTTTCAGCGAGATATATACCCGTGCCTTCATGGTTCTGTATCCGATCTGATATTCCGGTCCCGTCGGTCAATGGACGATCTGGTTGTGCGTGTGGTCCCCATTGCCGTTTTCCGGCAGGATGCCGAGGCGCAGGGCCACTTCCCGGTAGGCATCGGCAACGCCGCCGAGGTCCTGGCGGAAGCGGTCCTTGTCCAGCTTGTTGCCGGTCTTGATATCCCACAGGCGGCACGAATCGGGGCTGATTTCATCGGCCAGCAGAATGCGCAGCTGATCGTTTTCGATCAGGCGGCCGAATTCCAGCTTGAAATCGATCAGGCGGATGCCGATGCCGTAGAACATGCCGCAAAGAAAGTCGTTGATGCGCAGGGAAAGCTGCATGATTTCGTCCAGTTCCGGCGGTGAGGCCCAGCCATAGGCCGTCAGCACATCCTCGGAAACCGGCGGATCGCCAAGCTCGTCGTTCTTGACGCAGAATTCAATGACCGACCGCGGCAGGGGGCTGCCCTCCGGCACGCCGTAGCGCTTGCTGAAGGAGCCGGCGGCGACATTGCGCACGATCACTTCCAGCGGGATGATGTCCACCTTGCGCACAAGTTGCTCGCGCATGTTCAGGCGGCGGATGAAATGGGTCGGAATGCCCATTTCGTTGAGGCAGGTGAAGATATGTTCGGAAATTCGGTTGTTCAGGACGCCCTTACCGTCGATCACTGCTTTTTTCTGGGCGTTGAAGGCCGTTGCGTCATCCTTGAAATACTGTACCAGGGTTCCCGGCTCCGGCCCTTCGAAAAGGATCTTCGCCTTGCCTTCATAGATCTGTCTTCGGCGTGAAGGCATGTATGCACCTCATAAAGGGTAAGTTTTCCGCATCTTGAGCGGATCTGATGACCGGACCGCCCGGCAGTTCCCCGTGGCCGGAAACAGCGATGAGGGCAGCCTGCCAGGGCGCGCGGAACATAGCCTATTCACATCCCGATGACAACGCGCCGGAGAAATATTTTATCGGTGGAAAACAATGCTGGGAATTGCGGCCCGGCGTTCTTACATGCTAAAGCAGTGATGAAGAGGAATTGCCCGGCCTTTGCGCCGTTTGCGGCATGAGCGGCGGGGGCGGACCAACAGAGATCAGGAGACTTGCTTCTATGAGCGGTTTGAGCGAGCGCGAAAAGGCATTCGAGAATAAATTCGCCCATGACGATGAAATTCGCTTCAAGGTTATTGCCCGGCGCAACAAGCTGCTGGGATTGTGGGCTGCCGAGCAGATGGGCATGACCGCCGACAAGGCAGAGGAATACGCCAGGGAGGTGGTTAAGGCCGATTTTGAAGAGCCCGGCGACGAGGATGTCTTTCAGAAGGT
Source organism: Sneathiellales bacterium (assembly GCA_026992315.1). Classification (GTDB taxonomy): domain Bacteria; phylum Pseudomonadota; class Alphaproteobacteria; order Minwuiales; family Minwuiaceae; genus JALXAG01. The sequence continues at coordinate 2,708 of JALXAG010000102.1, forward strand.
CTATGGCGATCTGAAGGCCAAGGGGCTGGAGATTTCCGAACATCGCGTCCGTCGTCAGATGGAAGAACTGATCGAGGAAGCGAAAACCCAGATCATGAACGAAGTCTGACCGGATTCCGGCCGGATATGCATCCGCAGGCCCGGTCAGCCGACCGGGCCTGTTTCTTTGCGATGCCCGGGGCTGTGCAGCCGGCGCTGGTTGTTTTGTTCGCCCCGAAACGTTTATAGTAACCGACCGAACGACCGTTAGCAGGAATGCCGATGTCCATGCCCTTGCCGAAAAACCCTGACAATTCGACCCGGGAAAAGCTGCTGCAGCTGGCCGAGCGGCTGTTTGCCGAAAAGGGCTTTTACGGTACCAGCATCGGCCGGCTGGCCAGCGAACTGGGAATCGCCAAGGCCTCCGTCATGCACCACTTTCCCAGCAAGGGAAAGCTGTATGGGGAGGTGCTGGCCCGTCTGGCCCGCGACATGGAAGAGAAGGTGGCGGAACCCCTGCGCGGCGAGCAGGAGATCGCCAGAAAAAGCCGTCTGCTGATCGTGCTGCTGGTCCGGTGGACCTTCGAGTCCGAAGGGTATTCGCGGCTGATGATCCGCGAGATGATGGACAATGCCGAACGGGTCAAAACCGCCTCGAAATGGCTGCTGGCACCGGTATTGTCCGAATTGTACGGGCTGGTTCAGAAAGGGCAGGAGGCCGGGGTCATTCGCCCCATGCCCCCGGCCATGTTTCTGGAAATCGTCATGGGGACCTGCGGGTTCCACCTGATCGATCGGCCTTCATCCGTCGGTAACCTGGGCCAGGCGGCGGCGGAGCAGCTCTGGCGCGATTTTCCCGAGCTGATCGTGCCGGTGCTGGAGCGGGCGCTTCTGAACGTTCCGCAGGATGGCTGAAGTCGCCCGCTACGCTGTTTCCCCGAAGACGCGCCTGAAGATATAGTCCACGTTTTTGGTGTGATAGCTGTCGTCGAACAGCGATTCCAGCATTTCTTCATCCAGCGCCCCGGCGACATCCTTGTCCTGTTTCAGCAGGTCGAGGAAACTGACACGCTTTTCCCATACCTGCATGGCGTTGCGCTGGACCAGACGATAGGCATCCTCGCGGCTGATCCCTGCCTGGGTCAGGGCCAGCAGCACGCGTTGCGAATGGACCAGCCCGCCGAGAAGGTCGAGGTTCCTGCGCATGTTCTCGGGATAGACGACCAGTTTTTCGATGACATTCGTCAGACGGGCCAGCGCGAAATCGAGGGTGACGGTGGCATCGGGGCCGATGCCCCGCTCGACGGAGGAATGCGAGATATCCCGCTCGTGCCACAGGGCGACATTTTCCATGGCCGGAATCACGGCCATGCGCACCAGCCGGGCGAGGCCGGTAAGGTTTTCGCTCAGAATGGGGTTGCGCTTGTGCGGCATGGCCGACGAGCCCTTCTGCCCGGGGGAGAAATATTCCTCGGCTTCCAGAACCTCGGTGCGCTGCAGGTGGCGGATTTCGACGGCAAGCCGTTCGATGGAAGAGGCTATGACGCCAAGCGTGGCGAAAAACATGGCGTGACGGTCGCGCGGAATGACCTGGGTGGAGATGGGCTCCGGCGCCAGACCCAGCTTGCGGGCCACATGTTCTTCCACCCGCGGGTCGATATTGGCGAAGGTGCCGACAGCGCCGGAAATGGCGCAGGTGGCGATATCGCGCCGGGCATTCAGCAGCCTTTCGCGGTTGCGGGAAAACTCCGCATAGGCGCTAGCCAGTTTCAGCCCGAAGGTGACCGGTTCGGCATGGATGCCGTGGCTGCGTCCGATGCACAGGGTGTATTTGTGTTCCAGCGCGCGTTTCTTCAGGGCCGCGAGCAGGGCGTCCATGTCTTCGAGGAGGATGTCCGCCGCCTGGGCAAGCTGTACCGCCAGGCAGGTGTCGAGTACGTCAGAAGAGGTCATTCCCTGATGAACGAAACGTGCCTCGGGCCCGACATGTTCGGCCAGGTTGGTCAGGAAGGCGATGACGTCGTGCTTGACCTCGCGCTCGATCTCGTCGATGCGCTCAACCTCGAAGGCACCGTATTTCCAGACCTTTTCCGCCGCTTCACGCGGAATGACCCCAAGCTCCGCCTGGGCATCGCAGGCATGGGCTTCGATTTCGAACCAGATTCTGAACTTGTTCTCCGGCGCCCATATCGACGCCATTTTCTCACGGGTATAGCGGGGGATCATATTCTTTCCGTTCAGTCATGCGCCGCCGCATCCCTTGCGGCGGCCGGCGTTGCACCAAACGCATCTTCGCGCGCCGCCTGACTAGCACTAAACCCGCGGCGGCTCAAGCCGGATGGCGATGGGCTGGCCTTCAGGATCCGGAGCCCGGGGAAGCTTATGCCATTGTTATGAAGTTTCTGCGTCGGCCATGGCCTTCAGCAGGTCTATTGCCCGCTGGCGCAGTTCAGGATCCCTGATACGGCTGAAGGCGCGCAAAGCCTCCAGAAGGCTGCGGTCATCGGCGGCTGCAAGCGGATCGTCCTTATCATTGCCGGCAGCCGCGCTTCCGTCCTCGGCGTCTTCGCATCCCTCATAAAAAAAGCTTACCGGGACCTCCAGAATCCGGCTGATGCGATACAGGCGGCCGGCACCGATGCGGTTGGTGCCTGTTTCATATTTTTGCACTTGCTGGAAAGTAATACCTAAGGATTCGCCAAGTTTGCCCTGGCTTATGCCCAATAAGGTGCGCCTTTTTCTTATTCTGGATCCAACATGGGCGTCGATCGGATCCGGCCGTTTTGGGTGACGACCCGTTTTCATTTCTCTTCCCGTGCCCCCTATCGCCCAAATGTTTATTTTTTCCAAGGCGATATTGTGAAAATTTGGTGTGGTCGCGATGAAGGTGAAGCACAATGAGGCAGGGCGTCAACGGCTATTTATGCTTAACAGTTAAAATTATTCCCTAGATCGGTAGTTACTTTGTACTAATCTCGCTATGATGGTATTTTCCCTCTTCGAAGGGCTATTCCGAATTGTGTGTTAACTATAATTCTCATATGCGGATTTACCGCATACCCTATAAGCCAAATACGATGCGTATCGATTCGATAATTTGCCCGTGGGAATAATCGATCACCGCTGATTGACAGTTATTTTGACTTGTATTTCGCTTCGATCAGCCCCAGGCGATCATTGCCGAAATACATATCCTCGCGGTCGATGAAGACGGTGGGGGAGCCGAAGCCGCCGCGATCGGCCAGTTCCTGCGTGTTTTCGCGCAGGCGATCCTTGATGCCTTGCTCCTGCAGGGCGGTAAGAAACGCCCCCTGTGCCAGCCCGCATTCTGCCGCCAGGGCGGCCAGGATCTCCGGTTCCGCGATATTGGCACCGTCGCGCCAATAGGCTTCGAATACCCTGCGGGCATAGGCCGGCAGGGTGCCCTGGTCCTGGGCGTACAGGGCGCCGCGCATGGCGGCGACGCTGTTGACGGGAAAAATCTCCGGCCAGTTGATTTCAATCCCCTGTAGCGCGCACCAGTCCTGAAGGTCCTTGTGCATATAGGCCATTTTGCTCGGCACCGGGTTTTCACGGTTGTGATAGACGGAGGGGTTGACCTGGTTGAACAGACCGCCGACCAGAATGGGGCGCCATTCGATTTCGGCCCCTATCGTTTCGGCAAGGGTTTCGATGCGGCTGAAGGCAAGGTAGGTCCAGGGGCTGGAGCAGTCGAAGAAGAATTCGAGCACATGCATGAGCGGG
>JALXAG010000103.1 GCA_026992315.1 Sneathiellales bacterium
GTCTGGGAAACCTTCGATGCTTTGAGCCGTTCACGCCAGCTATATCAAGGGCTGAACGTTCAGGAAGTGATCGTTTCCCTGGCAGACGGGCGGATACTGGCATCGTCCGATCCGATGCGTTTTCCCGTGGCGGCGCAATTGCCGCAAACGGTTTTGGCGCGGTTCGATGGCGGCAGGGAGCTGATCATCGACGATGACCGCGCGATGGCCTGGGTGCGGCGGGTCCTTGTCGAAGGAGGCGAGGAAATCGGCTCCGTTTTCGCCAGGCTGGACCTCGGTCCTCTGATGCGGGAACGGCGGCAGGTTCTTTGGGCGCTGATCGGGGTGAACGGCCTGCTGACGGTGATTTTCGCCGCCATCGGCTATTTCACCGTGCATCGGCTGCTGCGCCCGGTCTCAATCCTGCATGATCACATGGAACGGTTGAAAAGCGGCGATCCGTCGCGCTTCGAGACAGCGGATATTTCGCGTCAGGACACCGAGTTCGCCTCCCTGTTCCGGCAGTTCAATGCGGCCGTCGATGCCATCGAGGAACGGAAAATCCTCGCTCAGCGCCTGGCCGACGAGGAGAAGCTGGCCCTTCTGGGAAAACTGGCCTCGGCCATGGCGCATGAGGTGAACAATCCGCTCGGCGGCATGATGAATGCTCTCAGCACATTGAAAAAACATGGCGGGGACGAACAGGTGCGCGAGCAGTCGATCGGGCTGATCGAGCGCGGTTTGCGCGGCATTCGCCATGTGGTGCGCGCGGCGCTGGTATCCTATCGCGGGGTCAAGGGCGCCAGGGACGGCGATATGCTGACGGCCCGGGATCTCGACGATCTCAAATTCCTGATCCAGCACGAGACCTTGCGCAGGAAGTTAAAATTGAGCTGGCATAACCGTATTCCCGAAAGCGTTGCCATCGACGGCAGCGCAATCCGTCAGGCCGTTCTGAACATTCTTCTCAATGCCTGCGAGGCGTCGTCGGTGGGCGGCAGCATCGTGTTCGAGGCGGCGCTGCGGGAAGGAAATATCGAAATCGCCATAAGCGATTCGGGGCCGGGACTGCCCGAGGACATGCGCCGGATGTATGAAAATGCCGGGGAGGAGGATCTGCAGCCCGTGGGTTCTTCAGGGCTTGGCGTCTGGACGGCGGCACGGCTGATCGGGCGGCTTGGCGGGCATTTCAGCATCGACGATGCGGAGGGGCGGGGATGCAGGATCGCTTTTACCGTGCCGGTCAGGGAAGAGAAGGCATATCTGCATGATGTCGCTTGATAAGCTCACGGCCGCAGCGGAGGCGGATACGGCCCTGCGCATCGGTATCATCGAGGATGATCCGATCATGGGCGAATCCCTCGTGCAGAGGCTGCGTCTTGAAGGCTATGAACCTTTGTGGTGGCAATCGGGAGGCGAGGCCCTGGAGGCCATGAAAAGCGCAATGCCCGATATGCTGATCTGCGATATCCGCCTGCCGGATATGGATGGCGAAGCCATTTTCGAACAACTGGGCATGCGTGTCGATGCCGTACCCGTGCTGTTCGTGACGGCTTTCGGAGATATCGAACAGGCGGTGCGGCTGATGCGCAAGGGCGCCGACGAATATATTCTCAAGCCCTTCGAGTTCGATGAATTTCTGCAGCGGATCGAGCGCCTTTTCAGGGAGCGCGGCGGACAGGAGACGGCCGAGGCGGCCAGCCGGGATACGCTGGGCCTTTCAGGGAAGATCCGGGAAATAGAGGCGACGCTGCGCCGTATTGCCAACATCGACACCAATGTACTGCTGACGGGCGAAAGCGGCACCGGCAAGGAAGTTGCCGCACGCTTCCTGCATGACATGTCCTCGCGGCGCGAGGCGCCGTTCATCACCGTCAATTGCGCGGCCATTCCCGGCGAATTGATGGAAAGCGAATTGTTCGGCCATGAACGGGGGGCGTTCACCGGGGCGCAGGGGCGTCATCTGGGCTATGCGGAGCGGGTCGGCGAAGGAACGCTTTTTCTCGATGAAATCGGCGATCTGCCGTTGCATCTGCAGGGTAAGCTGCTGCACCTGATTCAGGAACGCGTCTTTACCCGCGTCGGCGGCGAGGCCGTGATGCCGTTCAAGGCTCGGATCGTGTCGGCAACCAACCGCGACCTGCGCCGCGCCGTTGCCGAGGGTAAATTCCGCGATGATCTCTATTACCGCATCAATGTCATCCCCGTTCATATTCCCCCATTGCGCGAACGGCGTGAGGATATTCTGCCGCTGATCAGGGGCTATATCGAATTTTTCGCCAAACAGTTCGGGCGGCCGGCTCTCAGGCTTTCCCCGGCGGCGGAAGAAGCGGTGGAAAGTTATGACTGGCCGGGCAATATCCGCGAATTGCGCAATCGCGTGGAACGCGCCGTCGCCCTGGCGGATGGTACTGTCCTGCGGGCGCAGAACATGTTCCCCGATGCCGACGAAGCCCATCAGGATGATGAAATTCCGACGCTGCGCCAGGTGCGCGAGGCCAGCGAGCGGCGCCATATCGTGCGGGTGCTGGAAAAAACCAATGGCCATATTGGCGCCGCGGCGCAGTTGCTCGGGATTTCCCGCACCACTTTGTGGGAGAAGATGAAGGCCTTTTCCATTTCGCCGTGATGGCGATGTTCGGAAATCCGAACACGGTCTCTGTGCTTGTCAGGTTTTCCGGATATTACCGTTTTTGTTGTGTCCTGCTTCTTTTTATTTCTCCCGGCCGCCCTTCTGGCATGAAAATTGCTGAAAACAGGGACGGAGAGAAAAACAGGGAGATGCTCCATGCACAAAAAATGTCAGAAACGCGTCGAGATAGGGCGCCGCCAGTTCCTGCGCGGCAGCGGTCTTGCGGCGGCAGGTGCCGCCGCGGCGGCTATGGCGCCGGCAGGGCGGGCGGAAGCAAAGGGCATGACGGCCCGCGGCGATTATCCGTCCAATCGTCTGGCCAATATCAAGGACCTGAAGGTCGACGAACCGATGGATATTGCCTATCCGGACGACGATTCGCCGGGCGTTCTGCTCAAACTCGGCAAGCGCGTCGATGGCGGCGCCGGCCCGGACGGCGACATCGTCGCCTATTCCGTCATGTGCCCGCATAAGGGCTATGAGCTCGAATACAATGCCGAAGACAAAACCCTGAATTGTCCGGGGCATTATTCGCGCTTCGACTGCGAGAAGGAAGGCCAGCAGATATTCGGTCACGCCAATCAGAGCCTGCCGATGTTCTCGCTCAGGATCGATGAGAAAGGCGACATCTATGCCGAAGGCGTCGATGAGCTGATTTACGGTCGTTTCGAGAATATCCGGAGCTGAGGGAGGCTATCATGACATTCAAACGAGGAAACAACCGCCTTCCCATTCCGCCCAAGGATGCGAAGGTGCATAACGTCACCTGCGATTTCTGCATCGTCGGTTGTGGCTACAAGGCCTATACCTGGTCCATAGACCGGGAAGGCGGGCCGAAGGCATCTGAAAACGCCTTTGGCGTCGATCTGAACGAACAACCCGGGCCCGATGGCGAAAACTGGGTCAATCCGGCGATGTACAATATCGTCGAACAGAACGGCGAACCGGTGCATCTGATCGTCAAGCCGGATCCGGACTGTGTCGTCAATCGCGGGCTGAATTCGGTTCGCGGCGGGCGCATGGCAGAAACGCGCTTTTCGGCGCAGACCGGTTCCATGGCCGACCGTCTGACCACGCCTCTGGTCTGGCGCTACTCCCAGCATCTGCCGACTTCCTGGGATGACGCCTTGTCGCTGACGGCCGATGTCACCCGCCGGGTGATCGAGGAAATGGGCCAGGATGCGGTTCTCGTGACCATGTTCGATCATGGCGGCGCTGCCGGCGGTTACGAGAATACCTGGGGTACCGGCAAGCTGTATTTCGAGGCGATGAAGGTGCGCAACTGCCGCATTCACAATCGTCCGGCCTATAATTCCGAAGTGCATGCCACCCGCGACATGGGCATGGGCGAGTTGAACAACGCCTATGAAGATGCCGAACTGGCGGATACGATCTTCTGTGTCGGTGCCAATCCGCTGGAAACGCAGACCAATTATTTCCTCGCCCATTGGATACCCAATCTGCGTGGCTCGACCCTGGATAAGAAAAAGGCCATGCTGCCGGATGAAGAGCATGCATCGGGCAAGATCATCATTGTCGATCCGCGCCGCACGGTCACCATCAATGCCTGCGAGAAGGAAGCGGGCAAGGAAAATGTCCTGCATCTGGCGATCAATCCGGGCACGGATCTGGTGCTGCTCAATGCCCTGCTGACGGAAATCGTGAACAACGGCTGGCAGGCCAAGGACTTCATCGCTGCCCATACCAAGGGCTTTGACGAAGCGTTCGAGGCCAACAAGACCAGCGTTGAAGAGGCGAGCCGGATCACCGGCATTGCCGCTGACGATATCCGCAAGGCCGCGGCCTGGATCGCCAAACCCAAGGCGAACGGTAAGCGCCGGCGGACGATGATGGCCTATGAAAAGGGCCTGATCTGGTGCAACGACAATTACCGCACCAATGCCGCCATCGCCAATCTGGCCATCGCCACCCATAATGTCGGGCGCGAGGGAACGGGCTGCGTCCGCCTCGGCGGTCATCAGGAAGGCTATGTGCGTCCTTCCGATGCCTTTATCGGCCGTCCGGCGCCGTATCTGGACGATATCATCCTCTCAGGCAAGGGGGGCGTGCACCATATTTGGGCGACGGATCAGTTCAAATCCGGCCTGAACGCCAGCAAGTTCAGGCGCGAATACCGCCGTCGGACCAACATCGTCAAGGAGGCGATGTCCTCCATCCCCTATGGTGACCGCGATGCGCAGCTCGACGTGATCATGAATGCGATCCGCCGCGGCGGTCTGTTCAGCGTCAATGTCGATATCTTCAAGTCGCAGATTGGCGATGCCGCCCATGTCATCCTGCCGGCGGCCACGACGGGCGAGATGAACCTCACCTCGATGAATGGCGAACGGCGTCTGCGCCTGACGGAAAAATATATGGATCCGCCTGGCGAAGCGATGCCCGATTGTCTGATCGCGGCCCGTCTTGCCAATGCGCTGGAGGAATCTTTCCGCAAGGCCGGTAACGATGCCTGGGCGGACAAATTCAAGGGCTTCGACTGGAAGACCGAGGAAGACGCCTTCATGGATGGCTATCACAAGCATGCCAAGGGCGGCGAATTCGTCACTTACGACCGGCTGCGGGCCATGGGCACCAACGGTGTCCAGGAACCGGTCGTCGGTTATGAAAACGGCAAGCTGATCGGCACCAAGCGCCTTTATACGGACGGCAAGTTCGGTACCGATGACGGCAAGGCCCATTTCTTCAAGACAGCCTGGCGGGGCTTCGATCCGGCCGACCGCGCCAAGCAAAAGGAAGAATACCCCTTTCTGATCAACAGCGGGCGCAAGAACATGATCTGGCAGAACGCCTTCTATGACGAACGCCTGCCTTTCGTCTGGGAACGCTTCAAGCTGCCGCCGATCGAAATGAACCCCGACGATATGAAGAAGCTGGGTCTTGAAGCGGGCGATCTGGTCGAGGTCTACAACAATGTCGGCTCGACGCAGGCCATGGTCTATCCGCTGAAGACGGCCCAACCCGGACAGTGTTTCATGCTGTTTGCCGCGCCGGTGGGCCAGCATGGCAATATCGTCAGCCAGGGGGTCAATGAATTGCGCATTCCCAATTACAAGAATGTCTGGGCCAATATCCGCCGTATCGGCCGGGCCCCGGATGCGGATGCGATCAGCTTCAAGGAACTGGAATATCCGCAGGATATCTGACGATAGCCGAATAACCGGCAGATGGCCGGGGCGGTTCAGCCGCCCCGGCTTTTTTCATTCTTCGCTTCCGGTTTTGCGCATTGCCGCCGCCAGGGCGCGCAGCCGGGCGATGACGGCCGGATGGCTTTGCTGGTAAGCCTCCCGCTCTTCGGCCAGACGGCGCAGATGCGCACCGATATTTTCAGGCGTCAGTCGCGGCCCCGGCAGCGGTGGCGGGGTGCCGGGGCCCTGACAGGAACCACCGGTGATGGCGGCGATGATCCGGTCGCCCAGCGCCCGGCGGTAATGGGCGGGTTCCCAGAACCATTGGAGCGCTTCTCCTCTCGGCGCGACGTCATCGATGTTTTCGGTCGAAAAACGGTTGAAGGCGCTGAAATCGTAAACCGGCACGCCGCCTTCCTCGGCAGCGATTTCCGTAACCCGGCGCTTCCATTCCCCGAACTGCGGCCACAACCCGGCGATGTCGAGCGCGCTCATATATTCCGCATGATAGGGGTTGATGAACAGGGTGAGCGCAACGCCCTTTGCCGCCGCCATGCGCAACAGGCGGCGCAGGGCTTCGAAATTTTCCGACCAGCGGCTGTCCGGATAATACAGGGCCCATTGCCGGGCGAGCAGCCGGCGCATCAGCTCCCGGTTTTTCTGGATGAACAGGACGCGGGCGCCTTCGCGGCGGATGATCGGTTCGTAGATTGCCTCGGCCGGGTTGAAGCCGAGGCGGGTGCGGGTCTTCACATGGCGGCGGTTCTGCTGAAGGACGGTCGATACGCTGTGGCTCAGCGCATCCAGTGACAGGGAGGCCCTGATCATATCGGCCAGCCTTTCACGCGCGAAGGCCGGGCGGGGGGTGCCGTCGGCATCGACCAGAAGAGACGGATCGCTTTCATTCGCCGGCGGCCAGCGATGGGGATCGCCGCTGCTGCCTGCAGGGATGAGAAAATCGATGAAATCGATGCCGGCTGCCAGAAACCTTACCTTGCCGGCGGCTATGGCGTGCTGGGCATAACGGGTCTGCAGATATTGGCTCAGGCCCGGGATGGAGATGTTGTATACCGGCTGTCCCTTGCGCGGCCAGCAGGCGTTTTCGGGATTAAGCCCCATTTCGGTGCGTGAATTGCCGACGATCAGCCCGCGCGGAGCAACGGCGATGACCTGATGGATCTTGGCGATGCGCCCGCGATCCCCCGCATAGGGCTTCAGGGCGTTGAAGCCGGGGCGGCGCGGCTGATCAAAGATGCCATAGGGATCGACGGCGATGTTGAAGGCGACGACCGTCAGCAGAACGATCAGGGCAGTGGCCAGCATCCATGTCAGATAACGCGTGTATGTCATGATCCTGACCTAGAACTGGAAGTAGAGAAATTCGGAAACGCTGCTCAGGGCCAGAATGCCGCCGGCGGCAATGACCGCCATGGCGATGGCCCAGGGGCGGGACGGGCGCCATTGCAGGCTTTCGGCCAGCCGGTGCAGCGGCTGAACGGCGAATTCGCGCAGATGCGGGTAATCGTCGACGGTCGGACGGAAACGGCGCATGATCTGGCGGACATTCGGCAGGATCAGGGCGATGGGAAGCAGGGCGGCGATCCACAAATAGGTGAAGACGAATTCCCGCCCGCCGCCGAGATAGGTGCCGATTCCCATATCCGACAGGACGGCCTTTGCCTGTGGGCCAAGTGTGGCGACAAGCGCATTGGGCAGGGCGATGCCGTTCAGGCCGTACATGCCGCGGATCATGATCAGGGCCGCCTCCAGACTGTCGGCGCGGAAAAAGGCCCAGCCGGTGACAACGGCAATGAAGGTCAGCGTCCAGGCGATGACCCGCCATGGCAGGCTTTGGCGGAAGGCCTCCAGCCCCACATGACGGCAAAGCCAGTGCCAGGCATGATTGACGATCAGATACAAACCGTGCAGCAGGCCCCAGAACAGGAATGTCCACCCCGCTCCATGCCAGAAACCGCCGAGAACCATGGTGGTCAGCAGGTTTGCATAGCGCCGCGTATGTCCCTTGCGGCTGCCGCCCAGCGGGATATAGAGGTAATCGCGCAGGAAACGCGACAGGGTCATGTGCCAGCGCCGCCAGAATTCGATGATGCTGGTGGATTTGTAGGGCGAAAAGAAATTCAGCGGCAGGCGGATGCCGAACAGCCTGGCACTGCCGATGGCCATGTCCGAATAGCCCGAGAAATCGAAATAGAGCTGAAAGGTATAGGAAAGCACCCCGCCCCAGGCCTGGAAAAGGGTCAGCGTCTCGCCCTGGTGGGCGGCGGCGAAGACAGGGGTGGCATGGCTGGCGATGCCGTCGGCGAGAACGGCTTTCTTGAACAGGCCGATGGCGAAGATGCTCAATCCGATGGCGACATTGCGGTATTGGGGGCGGAAGACCCGGTCGCGGGCGAATTGGCGCATCATGTCGGCATGATGGACGATCGGTCCGGCGATGAGCTGGGGAAAGAAAGTTATGAACAGGGCATAATGGCTGAAATTGTATTCGCGGGCCTTGCCCTGATGCACATCGGCCAGATAGGCGATCTGCTGAAAGGTGAAAAAGGATATGCCAAGCGGCAGGATAATGGCGCCGACCGTGAAGGAGGTATCGAGCGCCGCGTTCAGGTTGTCGATGAAAAAATTGGTGTATTTGTAATAGCCGAGCAGGCCGAGATTGAAGGCAATGCCGAGCACGAGAATGCTTTTGCGCCGCCCGGGGGCAGAGGCTCCGCGCCGGGCCATGGCCCGGCCGATGCCGTAATTCACCGCCATCGACAGCAATATCAGCCCGAGATAATAGGGATTCCACCAGCCGTAATAGAAAAGAGAGGCAAGAACCAGCCAGACGATCGCTATTTCGCGACCGAAACGAGGGGCGAGGAAAAAGAACACCGCCAAGGTGACCGGCAGAAATGCGAAAATATACTCGTATGAATTAAACAGCATGAACTGACCGATCGAATATGACGCAAAGCTGACTGAAGGCGGATATTGCCGAAATCCACGCCTGTTTGTCCAGAATATTAGCCCCGACTTTATTAACGCGAAGTGGATAACCGCCGTTTGACCGCAAGGTTGTGGCAGGAGAAAATAAAAAACCGGACTACATGCGGGCCGCCGGGTCCGTGAATGTTCGGCAGGGGGAATATGGCGGAATGCTAGGGTCGCTGCATAGGTTCCACGGCAATATCTTAAACCCCGTATATTCTTGTTTTTGCCTTGTTAAAACCCGATTTTTCAGCTTTAAGCTTCCTTAAATCCCAAAAATTCTGTATCCTCCTTGGAGGAGGTGCCCTTAATGGCCAGATTTTCCATCGATGCCATGCCCGAGGTGTTCGTGTCGGACACGGCGATTTCAAAAGCCGTGTCTGCGGCTGTTGCGCGCGGGAAACTCCGGAAGCTCGCCTCCCGGCTCTATACCCGCAACCTGGACGAGGATCCGGAACGGCTGGTGCGGCGTAACTGGTACGACCTCATCACATCCTATTATCCCGATGCCCTGATTACCGACCGGACAGCCCTTGAAAACCAGCCGGCCCCGGACGGCTCTGTATGCCTGATTTCGAACAAGAAACGCGATATCATCCTGCCCGGCCTTGTTTTCCGTCCCCGCAAGGGGCCGGGGCCGCTTGACAGCGACAAACCTTTCATCGGCGGCGCGCGCCTGGCGTCGCCGGCGCGTGCCTATCTTGAAAACATGCGTCCGTCGCGGGCGAGGGGAGGGCGGGTCGCCCGCACGTTGTCCAGACAGGAGATCGAGGATCGTCTCGACGCGCTGATACGGCGGCAGGGCGAGGAGGCCCTGAACCGTCTTCGCGACGAGGCACGCGAGATTGCGCCGCAGCTTGGGCTGGAGAAAGAGTTCGATGCGTTCAACGAGCTGATCGGCACCTTGCTCGGAACGCGTGATGCCGAGATGAAGAGCGCTGTCGGCAAAGCGCGCGCCGCCGGTCAGCCCTTCGACCCCGACCGTGTCCGTCTGTTCGAGGTGCTGTTTGCAGCACTCCGGGAGACGATCCCCATTGATCGCCCGGCCCCGAAGCGGACGGGGGAAGCCAATGCCAATCTTTCCTTCTTCGAGGCTTATTTCTCCAATTTCATCGAAGGCACGGAGTTCAGCGTCGAGGAAGCCGAGGACATCGTCTTCAAAGGCGTGATCCCGCAGGAACGCCCGGACGATGCCCACGATGTTCTCGGCACCTATCGCATCGTCTCCGACCAAAGGGAAATGTGTAAGATTCCCTCGGACTTCGATGAATTCCTGACCCTGCTGCGCCGCCGGCATGCGGCGATCATGGAAGCCCGCCCGGACAAGAATCCGGGCATGTTCAAGACCATGATAAACCGTGCCGGAAACACCGTCTTCGTCGTGCCCGATCTTGTGACCGGCACCCTGGAAAAGGGGTTTGCCTTCCTGCAAGGGCTTGGCGAGCCCTTCCAAAGGGCTGTTTTCATGATGCTGCTGGTCAGCGAGGTTCACCCCTTCTCCGATGGGAATGGCCGGGCAGCGCGGATCATGATGAACGCCGAACTTGTGGCAGGTGGACAGGAGCGCATCATCATCCCGACGGCATACCGCACGGATTATCCGGGAGCGCTGAAGGCGCTATCTCGTAACGGCCACACCACGCCGCTCATCCGGATGCTGGATTACGCACAGCAATACACCCACGCCATCGACTGGAGCGACCTCGCCCGTGCGCGACAGATGCTGGAACAGACAGGGGCTTTTGCTGAGGGTGAGAACGCGAAGCTTCGCTTGCCGGATAATCGCGCGTGAGGGACTTGTGCGCCAGCCCTTAACCGCCGTTTGACCGCGGCGGAATTTTTCGGCATAATATTTGTACGCAAACAAAAAAAGAACGGATAGCGTTGCAGGATTTGCAGTGGCGACAATAGGTTCCGGCAGGCGGAAATAAAAAGCTACACTGCAGGCGGGATGCGGGTCCGTGAACGTTCGGGAGGGTGCCATGGCGGAATACTGCCGCCCGGCTGAATTGGGAGAAGCGCTCGATCTGCTCGCCGGTGGCGGGTGGCGCATTCTTGCCGGCGGCACCGACCTGTATCCCGCGAATGCGGCGAGGGACCGTCTGCCGGGCGCCGTGCTCGATATCACGGGGCTGGACGGGCTGGACGGTATCGGCAAACAGGATGGCTTCTGGCGTATCGGTGCGGCGACCCGCTGGTCGTCCCTGATCGGGGCGGACCTGCCGCCGGCCTTCGACGGGCTGAAGCAGGCGGCGGCACAGATCGGCGCGGTGCAGGTGCAGAACATGGCCACCATTGGCGGCAATCTCTGCAATGCCTCCCCGGCCGCCGATGGCGTTCCGGTGCTGCTGGGCCTCGATGCCCGTATCGAGATGGCCAGTGCCCGCGGATATCGCGAAATGCCGCTGGCCGAATTCATCACCGGCGTGCGCCGCACGGCGCTGGCGCCGGATGAGATCGTGACGGCCGTTCGCATTCCCGATCCCGGCCCTGCCGCCCGTAGCCATTTTCTCAAACTGGGCACGCGGTCCTATCTGGTGATATCCATTGCCATGGTTCATGTGATGCTGATTGCGGATCCCCCGGGGCGGGTGGCCGATGCCCGCATCGCGATCGGAGCCTGTTCGCCGGTCGCCTGCCGTCTGAGCGCGCTGGAGCGGGAACTGATCGGCCACCCCTTCGATACCTCCCTTGCCGATCGGGTGAGGGAAGAACATTTCGCCCCCTTATCGCCGATCGACGATGTCCGCGCCACGGCCGCCTATCGGCTGGAAGCGGCGCGTGAAATGACCCGGCGCGCCATTGCCGCCATTGTCGCCGGGGGAGGGAGGAGATGAAGCTTTCCTTCACCCTCAATGGTCGTGAGGTCACCGTAGAGGCCGATCCGCGTCGGCGGCTTTCCGCCGTGTTGCGTGAGGATCTGGGCGAACGTTCGGTGAAATCCGGCTGCGATGCCGGCGATTGCGGCGCCTGTACGGTGCTGGTCGATGACCGGGCCGTCTGCTCCTGCATGATGGCATCGGGGCAGGCGGCGGGACGGCGGGTCGAAACCGTGTCGGCCCTGACCCTGGCGGAGGGGATGCCCGGCGCATTGCAGCGTTCCTTCCTGCATCACGGTGCCGCCCAGTGCGGCATCTGCACGCCGGGCATGCTGATGGCGGCGGAAGCCCTGCTGCGTCGCCAGCCCCGTCCGGACGAGCGGGCGGTGCGCGATGCCCTTGGCGGGGTGTTGTGTCGCTGCACCGGCTATCGCAAGATCATCGCTGCGGTGATGGACGCGCATCGCTTCACCGATAACGGGACGACAGAAACCGGTGACGCCGCTGCGCCGGTTGGTGCGCCGCTGCCGCGCATCGATGGTGTGCCCAAGGTCCTGGGCAGCGAAGTCTTCGGCGCCGATATCGGCGATGCCGGCGATCTGCATATCCGGGTCATCCGCTCCCCCCATGCCCGCGCCCGCTTTACCTTTGGCGATCTGGAAGCTTTTCGCCAATCCCTGGGGGCGGAGCTGATCCTGACCGCGAAGGATGTGCCGGGGCGCAACCTGTTCGGCGTCATACCGCCTTTTGCCGATCAGCCGGTTTTTGCCGAAGGGCAAACCCGCTTCAGGGGAGAGGCCGTCGCAGCCGTCGTTGCCGCATCGGAGGTATTGGAGAACTTCGATGTCGACGCCTTCCCCGTTTCCTGGCAGGAACTGCCCGCGGTTTCATCCTCTGACGAGGCTTTGAATGGCGATGCGCCCCTGCTGCACGAAGGACGCGTCGGCAATGTCATGGCCCGCGGGCGGGTCAGACGCGGCGATGCCGATGCCGCGCTGGCAGCCGCCCGTCATGTCGCGGAAGGGCGCTTTAGCACCGGCTTCATCGAGCACGCCTATATCGAGCCGGAAGCGGGATACGCCGTCCGTCGCGGCGATGTGCTGGAGCTGCATGTCTGCACCCAGGCCCCCTACATGAATCGCGACGATCTCGCCGCCATTCTGGGGGTCGGGGCCGATCAGGTACGTGTGATCGCCACGGCGGTCGGCGGCGGTTTCGGTTCCAAGCTCGATCTTTCGGTTCATCCCTTTCTGGCCCTGGCCGCCTGGCGGCTGAACCGTCCGGTGCGCATGGCCTATTCGCGCGGTGAATCCATGGCCTCGACCACCAAGCGCCACCCTTCGGAAATTGCGCTGCGCATCGGCACCGATGCCCATGGTCGCCTTGCGGGGATGGTTTTCGACGGAATTTTCAATACCGGCGCCTATGCCTCCTGGGGGCCGACGGTGGCCAACCGGGTGCCGGTTCATGCCTCCGGCCCCTATCATATTCCCAACTACCGCGCCGAAACGGTGGCGGTACACACGAACAATCCTCCTGCAGGCGCCTTTCGCGGTTTCGGCGTGCCGCAATCGGCGATTGCCCAGGAATGTCTGTTCGACGAACTGGCCGATATGGTCGGCATCGACCGGCTGGAATTCCGCATCCTCAATGCCCTCGACAATGGCATGGAAACGGTGACCGGCCAGGTTTTTACCCAGGGCGTCGGGATCCGCCGTTGCCTGGAAGCCCTGCGCCCGCGCTGGCGGAAGGCGCTGGCTGCCGCGGCGGCAGCCAATGCGGACGGGCAGAGCAGCATCCGCCGTGGTGTCGGGGTTGCCGGATTGTGGTACGGCTGCGGCAATACCTCCCTGCCCAACCCTTCGGCGATGCGTGTCTGTCTGCGGGCCGACGGACGGATCGTGCTGTTTCAGGGCGCGGTCGATATCGGCCAGGGGGCCAATACGGTGATTACCCAGATCTGCGCCCAGGCCCTGGGGCTGCCGGTCACGGCCTTCGAGCTGATCGGCCCGGATACGGCGCGCACCCCCGATGCGGGCAAGACCTCCGCCTCGCGCCAGACCTTCATTTCCGGCAAGGCGGCGATGCTGGCGGGGGAAAAACTGCGCACAAAACTGCTGCGCCTGGCCAATGTCTCCGCCGCCGCCGTGCTTGCCCTTGAAAGCGGGCGTCTCATTGCCTGCGAGGGCGGCGAGCGCCATGAGATCGATCTGACGGCGCTGAAGGCGGATGAGGACGGATTCGTTGCCGAGGCATCGGCCAGCTACGATCCGCCGACGTCGCCGCTGGACGAAAACGGCCAGGGCGAGCCCTATGCCTGTTTCGGCTATGGCGCCCATCTGGTGGAGCTGGAGGTGGACAGGGATCTCGGTACCGTGCGCTTGCTGGGCATCGCCGCCGCCCATGACGTGGGGCGGGCGATCAATCCGCTGCTGGTGGCAGGGCAGATCGACGGCGGCATCGCGCAAGGCATCGGCCTGGCCCTGATGGAGGAATACCTGCCGGGGAGGACGGAGAATCTGCACGATTACCTGATCCCCACCATCGGCGACGTGCCCCCCATAGAACCGCTGCTGATCGAGGAGGCGGACGCCCACGGCCCCTATGGTGCCAAGGGGCTGGGCGAACATGTGCTGATCGCCACGGCGCCGGCGATACTGAACGCCATCCGCCACGCCACGGGCGCGCGGCTGCGCCATCTTCCCGCGACGCCGGATCGTGTCCGTGCCGCCATCAGGGAGGCAGAGGCAACCCCATGAGCGCCGATGCGAAAAAAGGCGGCAAGATCCGCTGCGATGCCTGCCCGGTGATGTGCTACATCGCCGAAGGGCGCGCCGGTGCCTGTGACCGCTACGGCAATGACGGGGGCAATCTGGTTCGTCTCGATCCCCTGACGGTGCTGGACAAGACGGCGGCAAAGGGCGGCGCCATGGTGCCCTTCGCGGCTAAGACCCAGGAATGGGACGGGGAGATCCTGCCCGCCGCCAATCGTTTCGTTACCGCGATCGGCGCCGGCACCACCTATCCCGATTACAAGCCGGCCCCCTTTATCGTTGCCAGCGAAATCGGCGGGGTCGATATGGTCACCGTGGTCACGGAGGGCATATTTTCCTACTGCGGTGTCAAGGCCAAGATCGATACCGACCGTCATCTCGGACCGGAACGTGCCATCGTCCGCGCGGAAGGGGAGGCGGTCGGCCATGTCGGCACCGGGGAATACGGTTCGCAGATGCTCTCGCTCGGCGGTGTCAATCACCTGACCGGCGGCAGCAAGCGCGAGGGACGGGTGACCTGCGATGTGCTGCTGCGCCTGTGCAATGGCGAGGCGGTGGAATTATCGGTCGATGACGGCGCCGATATCGTTTTGCAGAGCGGGGCTGCCCCAATAATCAACGGCGTGCGTGAGGAACGCATGCGTGTCGGCTGCGGTTCGGCGACCATCGGCATGTTCGCCCGCCAGTGGTACGGGCTGGTCGATGACGTGGTGGTGGTGGACGATCATATCACCGGCGTGCTTTCCGAACATCAGGCGGGCAAGATGCTCGGCGCCCGGCCGACCGGCATCCGCATTCGCGGCCGCCGCTCCACGCCGGGGCGTTATTTTCAGGTGGCGGCCCCGGGCACGGGCTGGGGCGGCACCGATATCAGCGATCCGCTGACCATATTGGATGACTTCGACCCCCGCCATGCCCGGCCGGGGCAAAGCCTGCTGATGGTTTCCACCACCGGGCAGCAATACGCCTATTACGAACTGGATCGGGATTTGCGTCCCGTGGAACGCGACCTGCCGGAACGCCTGCGCCATTCGGTGGAGCTGATCGCCGAAAATTGCGAGCCGGCCCTGTGTTCCATCCTGTTCATGGGCGGGGCCGGCGGATCCCTGCGTGCCGGGGTGACGGAAAATCCGGTGCGTCTGACCCGCTCGGTCAAGGATTCGCTGACCTATGTGTCCTGTGGCGGCGCTCAGGCCTATGTCTGGCCCGGCGGCGGCATCACGGTGATGGTGGATGTGGCGCAGATGCCGCGGAATGCCTTCGGTTATGTGCCCACGCCGGCGCTGGTGGCGCCGATCGAATTCACCATGCGGCTCGACGATTATGCCGCGCTCGGCGGGCACATGGATCGGGTGGAGCGGCTGGAGGACGTATTGGCCCGCAGCGATCTGCGCGAATTGCCCCATCGGGGTGATAACCCTTGGCCGACCCTGCCGCTGAATTTCCGCTGGAAGGGCGGCGATGGCGATGACAATGGCGGGGGCGGCGGATGATGAAGGCTTCCGCCCATACCATGGAAGGCGGCCGGCGGCTGCGCCTGTGTCATGGCCCGATCGACCTGATCGTCGATGCCGATCTGTCCGCGGACAGGCGCGATGCCGCCTATGGTGCGCTGTTCCGGCGTTTTTCAGTTATTCTCGATGAATTATGCGCTGAATTGCCCCTGCTGCGGTCATCGGATCCGCGGCAGTGGCGGCGCATCGGCGGCCCCGTCGCCCGGCGGATGGTGCGCGCGGTATTGCCGCATGCCCGGGCGGGGCACTTCATCACGCCAATGGCGGCGGTGGCGGGTGCGGTGGCCGATGAAATGCGCGATCGTCTGCTTTGTTCGTACGAAGGGCAGAGGATCATGGTCAATAATGGCGGCGATATCGCCCTGCATCTGGCCGGGGAGGCGTGCTGTACCATCGGCATGGTGCCGGGGCTGGAACACCGTCTGGCCGGACGGATCGTACTGAGGGCGGCCGATGGCATCGGCGGCATCGCCACCAGCGGCTGGCGCGGACGCAGCCATTCATTGGGCATCGCCGATGCGGTGACGGTTCTGGCCGCCAGTGCGGCGGCGGCGGATGCGGCGGCAACGCTGATTGCCAATGCTGTCGATCTGCCGGGACATCCGGCGATAAGGCGGGTTCCGGCCTGCGAGCTGTCCCCGGACAGCGATTTGGGCGCCCGCCCGGTCACCACCGGCGTTGGCGAATTATCCCCGGCGGATATATCGCAGGCGCTTGCGCGTGGCCGGGTTCTGGCCATCAGGATGCAGGAACAGGGCCTGATCGTCGCCGCGGCGCTGCTGCTGGCCGGAGAGGTGCGCATCGCCGGGGGACGCCATTGGCAGGCACGGGTCATGGCGGACGGTGGCGACAGCCTGCCGGAACATGAACCCGGATATGAAGGGGAATATGAAAGGGGGCGAGCCCATGGCTGAAGTGGATATCCGCAAGAAGCTCCGCCTGCTGGAGGAGATATATCACGAATTCGGACCGCCGCCGGCGGTGCCGCTTCGCCGGGCGGCGGTGCTGACGGTCATCGCCAACCCCTTTGCCGGGCGTTATGTCGAGGATATCGCCGGTTTCATGGAGGATCTGAAGCCCTTGGGGCTGGAAATGGCCGAAGAGCTGGTCACGATGCTGGGGGGCGATCCGGCCGCCGTCGAAGGGTTCGGCAAGGGGGCGATTGTCGGCTGTGCCGGAGAGATCGAGCATGGCGCCCTGTGGCACGTACCGGGCGGCTATTCCATGCGCGAGGCGCTGGGGGATGCCAGGGCGATCGTGCCTTCGGCCAAGAAGGTCGGCGCGCCCGGCACGCGGCTGGACGTGCCGATCACCCATATCAACGCATCTTATGTGCGCAGCCATTTCGATGCCTGGGAACTGGGCGTGAACGATGCGCCGCGCGCCGATGAGATGGTCGTCTGCCTGGCGATGACCACGGGGCCGCGCGTCCATGCCCGCGTCGGCGGGCTGGCGGCGGCGGATGTGAAAGGGGAGGACGGTCTCAGATGAAAGCGAAGATCAGAAAACTGGTGGTGGTTGTCGAGGAAACGCGCAAGGAAATGGGACGGACAATCGACCCGCCGACCCGCCGTGCGGCGGCGGTGGCGGTGATCGAAAATCCCTTTGCCGGGCGCTATGTCGAGGACCTCGAGGAACTGATGGAAATCGGCGCGGAGCTTGGCGGCCTGCTGGGGGAGAAATGCGTTTCCGCCCTTGGGGTGGCGCCCGGGGAGACAGAAAGCTACGGCAAGGCGGCGATGGTCGGTGAAAACGGCGAGCTGGAACATGCCGCGGCCATTCTGCATCCGCGCCTGGGGGCGCCCTTGCGCAAGGCGGTGGAGAAGGGCGCGGCCCTCGTGCCTTCGTCGAAGAAGATGGGCTCGCCCGGTCAGGTGCTGGACATACCGCTGGGGCACAAGGATGCGGCTTATGTGCGCAGCCATTTCGACGGTATGGAGGTGCGCATCAACGATGCCCCGCGCGCCAATGAAATCATGGTGGCCGTGGCCGTGACCGATTCCGGCCGTCCCCTGCCGCGTGTGGGCGGCCTCAAGGCCAGCGAGGCCAGGGGCGAGGACGGCCTGCGTTGAGTATCCGTAGCGTAGCGTGTGGTCTGCCGGGACGTTTTTCTGAAAGAAGAATTGTTCCGGAATAATAAGAACACTAACAAGTATTTGTTTTTTCAGTGGTTTTTCATGGTTTGAAGTTTCTATCCATGCCTGAATCGTTTAGGTAGGAAACTTCCTATCCACTGCGACAGCCGGTATCCGCATGTTTCATGCAGCGAACCGTGAAGGGAGGACAGACATGTTGACGCGTCGTAATCTTTTATCGCTAGCCGGGGGTGTTCTCGCCCTTGGCGTGGTGGCGGGCAGCGCCCGCGCCGCTGATACCATCCGTATCGGCGAGATCAATTCCTATACCCGCCTGCCGGCCTTTACCGAACCCTATCGCAAGGGCTGGCAGCTGGCGGTCGAGGAGATCAACGCCAAGGGCGGCGTGAACGGCCACAAGCTGGAGGTGATCAGCCGCGATGACGGCGGCAAGCCGGGCAATGCGGTCAAGATCGCCGAGGAACTGGTGCGCAAGGACAAGGTGGCGCTGATCGCGGGCACCTTCTTCTCGCATATCGGCCTGGCCGTCGCGGATTTCGCCAAGCAGAACAAGGTGC
Source organism: Sneathiellales bacterium (assembly GCA_026992315.1). Classification (GTDB taxonomy): domain Bacteria; phylum Pseudomonadota; class Alphaproteobacteria; order Minwuiales; family Minwuiaceae; genus JALXAG01. The sequence continues at coordinate 18,509 of JALXAG010000103.1, forward strand.
TCTTCCTCGCCGCCGAGCCGCTTTCCGATGCCGTGGTCTGGGCCAAGGGCAACCGCTATACCTTCCGCCTGCGCCCCTCCACCTACATGCAGGCGGCAATGCTGGCGCGCGAGGCGGCCAAGACCGGCGCCAAGAAATGGGCGACGGTGGCGCCCAACTATGCCTATGGCAAGGATGCGGTGAAGGCCTTCAAGAAGGTGCTGAAATCGATCGATCCCTCGGTCGAATTCGTCGAAGAGCAATGGCCGCCCCTGTTCAAGATCGATGCCGGTTCGACGGTGCGGGCCCTTGAGGCGGCCAAGCCGGACGGTATCTTCAACGTCACCTTCGGCGGCGACCTTGCCAAATTCGTGCGCGAAGGCTCCCTGCGCGGCCTGTTCGACGGGCGCACCGTCGCCAGCCTGCTGACGGGGGAGCCGGAATATCTCGCCCCGCTGAAGGACGAGGCGCCCGAAGGCTGGATCGTCACCGGCTATCCGGTCGAACAGATTACCGATCCGGCGCATAAGGCGTTCTACGATGCCTATAAGGGCAAATGGGGCGAGGCCCCGAAGACCGGATCCCTGGTCGGCTACAACACCATGCTGGCGGTCGCGGCGGCGCTGAAGCGGACGAAGGGGATGGATGCGGAATCGCTGGTCGCGGCCATGGAAGGGCTGAAGCTTTCCACCCCCTCGGGCGAGATCGAATTCAGGACCATCGACCACCAGTCGACCATGGGGGCCTGGGTCGGGCGCATCGGCCTGAAAGACGGCAAGGGCGTGATGGTGGACTGGTATTACGCCCCCGGCGCCGATTATCTGCCCTCCGATGACGAGGTGCGCAAGCTGCGCCCGGCGAATTGATACCGTGCCGGGCGGCAATCTTCCGGGGGCATTGCCCCCGGAAGGTGGCGTTCCGTTTGCGGATGGTCGCGTTGTTCGGATGATTGCCGGCCCCGCCGGCGGCATCAGCAGGGGGATGGCTGAATGGGGTTTTATTTCGCGCAGTTCCTGACCGGACTGGCCAATGCATCGTCGCTGTTTCTGATCGCCTCCGGCCTGTCGATCATCTTCGGGGTGACGCGCATCGTCAATTTCGCCCATGGCTCCTTTTACATGCTGGGGGCCTATCTGGCCTATACGCTGGTCGGGGTACTGCCCTATGGCATTTTCGGGTTCTGGGGCAGCGTCATTCTGGCGGCGGTCATTGTCGGGGCGGTCGGCGTTCTCATGGAAGTGCTGCTGCTTCGGCGCATCTATCATGCGCCGGAACTGTTCCAGCTTGTCGCCACTTTCGGGGTGGTGCTGATCGTTCAGGACGCCACCCAGGCGATCTGGGGGGCGGAGGATCTGGTCGGTCCCCGCGCCCCCGGCCTGAAAGGGGCCGTCCGCATCTTCGGCGAGCCCATTCCCCAATACGATCTGGCGCTGATCGTGATCGGGCCGCTGGTGCTCGGTGCCGTGTGGCTGCTGATGAACCGGACCCGCTGGGGCGTGCTGGTGCGCGCCGCCACCGAGGACCGGGAAATGACCGCGGCTCTCGGCGTCAACCAGGCGCTGCTGTATACGGGGGCCTTCTTTCTCGGCTCCTTTCTCGCCGGTCTCGGCGGGGCGGTGCAGCTGCCGCGCGAAACCGTCAGCCTGCTGATGGATCTGAACATCATCGCCGAGGCCTTCGTCGTGGTGGTGATCGGCGGCATGGGCTCGATCACCGGGGCGTTTCTTGCCGCGGTCATCATTGCCGAACTGAACGCCTTCGGCATTCTGATCATGCCGCAGATCACGCTGGTGCTGCCCTTTCTGGTCATGGGGCTGGTATTGGTGCTGCGTCCCTGGGGCCTTCTCGGCCGCCCCCTGCCGCCGGAGGGCGTGCACGAGGCTGAAATCGGCCAGGATCCGGCCCTGCCGCAACAATGGCGGCGCATCGGTCTGCTGGTCCTGGTGGCGTTGCTGTTGGCCCTGCCGCTTCTGGGGGGTGAGTTCTTCACCATTCTGGCGACGGATATTCTGGTCGTGGCCCTGTTCGCCACCAGTCTGCATTTCATCATGGGGACCGGCGGGATGGTTTCCTTCGGGCATGCCGCCTATTTCGGTCTGGGGGCCTACGGGGCGGCGATGGCGGTGAAATATCTGGGCCTGGGGATGGAGAGCGGGCTGGTTGCCGCTCCGCTTGCCGCCGCTGTCGGGGCCCTGCTGGCCGGTTGGTTCTGCGTGCGCCTGAGCGGGGTTTACCTGGCGATGCTGACCCTTGCCGCGGCGCAGATTCTCTGGTCCGTG
>JALXAG010000104.1 GCA_026992315.1 Sneathiellales bacterium
GCTGCTTGCCGGGCTGGATATTGCCGAACGGCGCCTGCCACAGGACGGCCGCCTGTCGACGACGCTGGAAGGGCGGCGGATCGATCTGCGGGTTTCGGTGCTGCCTGCCCTGCACGGGGAAAGCGCAGTGCTGCGTCTGCTTGATCGCGCGCGCACCCCCTTGTCGCTGGATCAGCTGGGGCTGTCGGCGCATCTGACGGAAGGGCTGCGGGCGCTGGCGGGGCGGGGCTCGGGCATTCTTCTGGTCACCGGACCGACGGGATCGGGCAAGACGACGACGCTTTATGCCCTGCTCGATCACCTCAACCGGCCGGAACGCAAGATCGTCACGGTCGAGGACCCGGTGGAATACCGCCTCGACGGCATCACCCAGGTACCGGTGCGCCCGGATATCGGCGTCAGCTTCGCCCGTTCCCTGCGCAGCATTCTGCGCCACGACCCGGATATTCTGCTGATCGGCGAAATCCGCGATGCCGAAACGGCGCGTATTGCGGTGCAGGCGGCCCTGACCGGTCATCTGGTGCTGGCAACCCTGCATACCAATGACGCCCCCGGCGCGGTGCTGCGCCTGAAGGATATGGGGATCGAGGATTATCTTCTGGCCGCGACCATCGGCGGCATCATGGCCCAGCGCCTGGTGCGCCGTCTGAAACCCGGCGCGGGCGCCGCCCGTCGGGATCCGCCGGAATTTCTCCGCCGTCTCGGCATCGGGGCCGAGGAAGCCGCCGGCCTGAAACAGGCTGCCCATGACGATTTCAGCGGCCGCTTTCCGATCGGCGAACTGGTCTGCGCGGACGATGTCTTCCGCCGCCTGATCGTTGCCGGCAGCGGAGAGGATCTGCGCCGCGCGGCGCTGGCCGGCGGCATGGTGCCGCTGGGCCGGGACGGCCTGAACCGGGCATTGGCGGGCGAGACGACGATCGAGGAGGTTCTGCGTGCCGGGGGCAGCTTGTTATGATGCGTTTTCGTTACCGGGCCGTCGACGGGCAGGGGCAGGAACTGGCGGGCTATATTGCCGCCGCCGACCGTGACGAGGCGGTGCGCCGCCTGCAGGCGCGCGGGCTGATGCTGCTGGCGGCGGATCCGGCACCGACTGGCGGCATCGGCTCCATCGACCGTCAGGCGCGCTTTTTTTCCGATCTGGCCCTGTTGCTGGCAGGCGGTGCCGCCCTTGCCGATGCGCTGGCGCTGATGGCGACTTCCTCCGAGCGATGGCGGGCGGGCGCGGCGCGGACATTGCTGCAGGCCTTGCGCCGGGGGGAGCGGTTTTCCCATGCCCTGGCCGAAGGGGGCTGGCTGCCTTATGCCGTGGCGGTCTGCCGCGCGGGCGAGGAAGGCGGGCGGCTGCCCGCCGCCATGGCCGATCTGGCCGGCTATCTCGGGCGGCGGCAGGAACTGCGGCGCAAGCTGCTTTCCGCCCTGACCTATCCGCTGCTGCTGCTGGCGGTGGCAGGCATGGCGGTGATGGTGCTTCTGGGTTTTGTCATGCCGTCCTTTCAGCGCCTGTTCGCCGATGCCGGCGTTACCCTGCCGCTGGCGACCCGGGCGATGATGGCGACGGCATCCTTTCTGGCCGATTTTCTGTTGCCGCTGATAATTGCGGTTCTGGCGGGCGGCTTTATCCTGCATTTGTGGCGGCGCGACCTGTTTCCCCGGTTATGGGCCCGTATCTCGCTCGGCCTGCCCCTTCTGGGGCCGTTGCTGCGCGAGGCGTTATCCGAGCGTTTCGCCCGCGCCCTGGCACATCTGCTGCGCGGCGGCAAAATCGGCATAGCCG
>JALXAG010000105.1 GCA_026992315.1 Sneathiellales bacterium
CCGCTTCGGTCTTGGCCGGGGCGGGGCTTTCGGCCTTTGCCGGGGCCGGGGCGGCAGCACCTTCCTTGATGCGGCCAAGCAGGGCGCCCACCTCTACGGTATCGCCTTCCTGGGCGATGATTTCTTCCAGTACCCCGGCCGCGGGGGCATTGACCTCAAGCGTAACCTTGTCGGTTTCCAGCTCGACCAGGGGTTCGTCCATGGCGACGGCATCGCCGACCTTCTTGAACCACTGGCCGATCGTCGCTTCGGTAACCGATTCCCCCATCTGGGGCACGTGAATTTCGACACTCATTTTTGCGCTCTTCTTTGTCAGGCCGCTGTAATCCGGCATTAGCCCTGAAGGGCATCCATCACCAATTCATGCTGTTGACGTTTGTGGGTTTTCGCCAGGCCGGTGGCAGTGGCCGCGGAAGCGGCGCGCCCGGCATATCTGGCGCGTTTCACATGCTTCATGTCCGCCTGTGCGAAGGCCTCCTCGAGGTAGGGATCGATGAAGCTCCAGGCACCCATGTTTTTCGGCTCTTCCTGGCACCAGATCGCCTTTTTCACATGGCGGAAGCGCTTCAGCTCGTTCACCAGCGCCGGCATGGGGAAGGGGTAGAGCTGTTCGATGCGCAGCACATGCACATTGTCGATGCCGGCCTTTTCCCGTTCTTCGAGCAGATCGTAGAAAACCTTGCCGGTGCACAGGATCAGCCGCTCCACCTTTTCATCGGGGCAGGGGGGGTGATCCTCATACATGACGCGGTGGAAGGATGTGCCGGGGCCCAGATCCTCCAGCTTCGAAGTGAAGCGTTTGTGCCGCAGCATCGATTTCGGCGTCATCATGATCAGGGGCTTGCGGAAGTCGCGGTGCAACTGCCGGCGCAGCACGTGGAAATAATTGGCCGGGGTCGAGCAATAGACCACCTGCATGTTGTCTTCGGCACAGGCCTGCAGATAACGTTCCAGGCGGGCCGATGAATGTTCCGGCCCCTGGCCTTCGAAACCATGGGGCAGCAGGACGGTCAGCCCGCTCATGCGCAGCCATTTGGCTTCGCCCGAGCTGATGAACTGATCGAAGATCGGCTGGGCGCCATTGGCGAAATCGCCGAACTGCGCCTCCCACAGCACCAGTGCCCGCGGCTCGGCCAGGGAATAGCCGTATTCGAAACCGAGAACGGCAAATTCGGACAGCATGCTGTCGATCACTTCGAATTTTGCCTGATCCTCGGAGATATTATCCAGCGGGATGTAGCGGTCCTCGGTCAGCTGATCGACGAGAACGGCATGGCGCTGACTGAACGTCCCGCGCCCGCAATCCTGCCCGGACAGGCGCACCGGATAGCCCTCGCGCAGGAGGGTGCCGAAGGCCAGGGCCTCCGCCGTCGCCCAGTCGATGGGGGCGCCTTCCTCGAACATCTTGCGCTTGTTGTTCAGCAGCCTGCGGATGGTCTTGTGCAGGTTGAAATCTTCCGGAACCTCGGTCAGCTTGCGCCCGATTTCCTTCAGGGTGTCGATGGCAACGGCGGTGCTGCCGCGCCGGTCGCCCTCGGGCGCCAGTTTCAGCCCCGACCAGCGCCCTTCCAGCCAATCGGCCTTGTTGGGCTTGAAGCTGTTGGCCGCCTCGAATTCGGATTCGAGGAAGGCATGGAAATCGGCAATGGTCTTTTCCACTTCCTCTTCCGTCACCACGCCTTCCTCGATCAGCTTGCGTGCATAGATCTGGCGGGTGGTCGGATGCTGGGCGATCTTGCGGTACATCAGCGGCTGGGTAAAGGCCGGTTCGTCGCCCTCGTTATGACCGTGGCGGCGATAGCAGAACATGTCGATGACCACATCGACACCGAAGGTCTGGCGGAATTCGGTCGCGATCTTGGCCACATGCACCACCGCTTCCGGATCGTCGCCATTGACGTGAAAGATCGGCGCCATCACCATTTTCGCCACATCCGACGGATAGGGCGAGGAACGGGAATATTTCGGGCTGGTGGTGAAGCCGATCTGGTTGTTGACGATGAAGTGAATGGTCCCGCCGACACGATAGCCCTTCAGCCCCGAAAGGCCGAAGCATTCGGCAACGATGCCCTGTCCGGCAAAGGCGGCATCGCCATGCAGCAGCAGCGGCATCACCTGGCCCGAGGTGTTGGGGCCGATCTGATCCATCTTGGCCCGGGCCTTGCCGAGGACGACCGGATCCACCGCTTCCAGATGAGAGGGGTTGGCGGTCAGCGACAGATGCACCTTGTTGCCGTCGAATTCCCGGTCCGAAGAGGTGCCGAGATGATATTTCACATCGCCTGATCCCTGCACATCGTCCGGATTGGCGGGGTTGCCGTGAAATTCGGAGATGATGGCGCGATAGGGCTTGCCCATGACGTTGCTGAGCACATTCAGCCGGCCGCGATGCGGCATGCCGAGGACGATTTCCTTCACCCCCATCTGGCCGCCGCGCTTGATGATGGCTTCCATCGCCGGGATCAGGCTTTCGCCGCCGTCGAGGCCGAAACGCTTGGTGCCGGTGTATTTGACGTTGAGGAAGCGTTCGAACCCTTCCGATTCGATCAGCTTGTTGAGAATGGCCCTTTTGCCCATCAGGGTGAAGGTGACTTCCTTGTCGGGGCCTTCGATGCGCTGCTGTATCCAGGCCTTTTGTTCCGGGCTCTGGATATGCATGAATTCCACGCCGATGGTGCCGCAATAGGTCTTCCACACCACCTGAAGGATTTCACGCATGGTGGCCGTTTCAAGGCCAAGCACGTTATCGAGGAAAATGGGCCGGTCCATATCCTCTTCGCCGAAACCGTATGTTTTGGGATCCAGCTCCGGATGTTCCTTGGGCGGATCCAGCCCCAGCGGATCGAGTTCCGCGCGCAGATGGCCGCGCACGCGGTAGGCACGGATCAGCATCAGGGCGCGGATGGTGTCGAGCGTGGCGGCGCGCACATCCTCGACGCTTTGCTGCTGCGCGCTCTCGGCGGCCTTGCGGGCGGGTTCGGAGGTCTCCTCGAATCCTTCGAAGGGGTCGTAGCCGTTGAAGGCTTCGCGCCAGTTGCTGTGGTTGGCCTCGGCGAGGATGGCGGCGACATCGTCGCCCAGCGTGGCAAAAAACTGCTGCCAGCTTGCATCGACGGAGGCCGGATCCTCGGCATATTGGGCGTAGAGCTTTTCCAGGAACGCCGTATTGGCGCCATAGAGGAAGGAGAGATTGTCTTGTTGCGTAGCCATCGCTGAAAATGCGCGGGGTTTACCCCCGCGCTCCATTTCTTCATGGGCATATCAATCCGGACTGGCCGGGGCTTGGCGTTCAGCTTGCCCGCATTGTCCTTGCGAATTGATTAACCCTGATCAAAACATTACCCCTTCAGAACATCAAGCAGGGTTTTTCCAAGTGCCGCCGGCGATGCGGCAACGGTGATACCGGCGCTCTTCATGGCCTCGATCTTGTCCTGGGCACCGCCCTTGCCGCCGGCGATGATCGCCCCGGCATGGCCCATGCGCCGCCCCGGAGGGGCGGTGACACCGGCGATGAAGCCGACGACCGGCTTTTTCACCTTGGCGTTTTTCAGGAATTCGGCGGCTTCTTCCTCGGCCGAACCGCCGATTTCACCGATCATGATGATCGACTCGGTCTCGTCATCCTGCAGGAACAGGTCCAGGCAGTCGATGAAATTGGTGCCGTTGACCGGGTCGCCGCCGATACCGATGCAGGTGGACTGGCCGAGCCCGGCGGCCGTGGTCTGGGCCACCGCTTCATATGTCAGGGTGCCGGAGCGCGAAACGATACCGACCGAGCCGCGCATGTGAATATGGCCGGGCATGATGCCGATCTTGCATTCATCGGGGGTGATGATGCCCGGACAGTTCGGCCCGATCAGGCGGGTGCCGGAACCGCGGACCACGCGCATGACCTTGACCATGTCGAGGACCGGAATCCCTTCGGTGATGCAGACCACGAGCTCGACCCCCGCATCCGCCGCTTCCAGAATGGCATCGGCGGCGAATGGCGGCGGAACATAGATGACGGAAGCGGTGGCACCGGTCTTTTCGACCGCCTCGGCGACCGTATCGAACACCGGCAGACCCAGATGGGTGCTGCCGCCCTTGCCGGGGGTCACCCCGCCGACCATCTTGGTGCCGTAGGCCAGCGCCTGTTCGGAATGGAACGTGCCCTGGGCGCCCGTGAAGCCCTGGCAGATGACTTTCGTGTCTTTATTGACGAGAACCGACATCAGGCGGCCTCCTTCACTGCTTTGACCACCTTTTCGGCGGCATCACCCAAATCGTCAGCCGAAAGGATCGGCAACCCGGAATCGGCAAGAATCTTCTTGCCCTGTTCGACATTCGTGCCTTCAAGGCGGACGACCAGCGGCACCTCCAGCGAAACCTCCTTGGCCGCGGCGACCACGCCTTCGGCGATGACGTCGCAGCGCATGATGCCGCCGAAGATATTGACCAGAATGCCTTGGACGTTGTCGTCGGAGAGAATGATCTTGAAGGCTTCGGTCACCCGTTCCTTGGTGGCCCCGCCGCCGACATCGAGGAAGTTGGCCGGTTCGCCGCCGTAAAGCTTGATGATATCCATCGTCGCCATGGCCAGGCCGGCGCCGTTGACCATGCAGCCGATATTGCCGTCCAGCTTGATGTAGTTGAGGCCATAGCGCGCCGCTTCCAGTTCCGCCGGATCTTCTTCGTCGGGGTCGCGCATATCCTCGATATCGCTGTGGCGGAAAAGGGCGTTGTCGTCGAAGTTCATCTTGGCATCCAGCGCCAGGACATTGCCCTCGCCGGTGACGACCAGCGGATTGATTTCAACCAGACTGGCATCCAGTTCCACCGTCGCGCGGTACAGCGCCATGATGAATTTCACCGCCGATTTGACCTGCGCGCCTTCCAGCCCCAGGCCGAAGGCCAGCTTGCGGGCGTGGAACGGCATGATGCCGGTTGCCGGGTCGACGGTGACCTTGAGGATTTTTTCAGGTGTCTTGGCCGCGACTTCCTCGATCTCCATACCGCCTTCGGTCGAGGCCATGATGGTCACGGCCTGGCGGTCGCGGTCGATGACGAGGCCGAGATACAGTTCGCGGGCGATATCGCAGCCTTCCTCGATATAGACCCGCTTGACTTCCTTGCCCTCGGGGCCGGTCTGGTGGGTGACGAGGACGGAACCGAGCAGGGCGCGGGTGGCGTTTTCCACTTCATCGAGGGATTTGACCACCTTGACGCCGCCCGCCTTGCCGCGGCCGCCGGCATGTATCTGTGCCTTGACGACCCAGACGGGACCGCCGAGTTCGCGGGCGACCGTCAGTGCATCGCCCGGGGTGAAGGCGACGCCGCCGCGGGGCACCGCCACACCAAATTTGGAAAGCAGGCTTTTCGCCTGATATTCATGTATATTCATCGCGCCATTTCACCTGTCACCATGTCACACAGCCTGCGGCCCCTTCCCGCGCCGCAGCGTTTCGTTCATGCGGCCGGACCGGGATCCGGGCTGGATCGTATTCCGATTTTCGTAATCTATGGTTAATGCCATGAATCATGAGGCATTGTCCGGAATCCGGCCGCAACTGCAAAACGGCCCGCCGGGAGGGCAGGCCGCTTATTTTCAGGAAAGGGTGCTGTCTATCTGCCGGCAGGCTTCCACCAGGCCGCGCACGGCCTCGACGGAATGTTCGAACATCGCCCGTTCCTCGTCGTTCAGCTTCATCTCGATAATTTTCTCGACGCCGTTGCCGCCGATCAGGCAGGGAACGCCGACATACAGATCCTTTACCCCGTACTCGCCCGAGAAATAGGCCGCCGAAGGCAGAATGCGCTTCTGATCGTGCAGATAGGATTCCGCCATCTGAATGGCCGAGGAGGCCGGAGCATAAAAGGCCGAGCCGGTCTTCAGCAGCTTCACCACCTCGGCACCGCCATCGCGGGTGCGCTGAACGATCTCCTGCAGACGTTCATGAGTGGTCCAGCCCATATCGACGAGGTTGGGCAGCGGAATGCCGGCGACCGAGGAATAGCGCAGCAGCGGCACCATGGTGTCGCCATGGCCGCCCATGACGGTTGCCGTTACGTCTTCCACGGATACGCCGAATTCTTCTGCAAGGAAATAGCGGAAGCGGGCGCTGTCCAGCACGCCGGCCATGCCGACGACCTTGTTGGTCGGCAGGCCGCTGACCTTTTGCAGCACCCAGACCATGGCATCCAGCGGGTTGGTGATACAGATCACGAAGGCGTTGGGGGCGTATTTCTTGATGCCCGCGCCGACCTGGCCCATGACCTTGATGTTGATGCCCAGCAGATCGTCGCGGCTCATGCCCGGCTTGCGGGCGACGCCGGCAGTAACGATGATGACGTCGGCGCCTTCGATATCCTTGTAATCATTGGTGCCGGAAATGGCTGCGTTGAAGCTTTCCACGGGGCCGGACTCGGCCAGATCGAGCGCCTTGCCCTGGGGCAATCCGTCGACGATATCGAAGATCACGACATCGCCCAGTTCCTTCAGTGCCGCCAGATGGGCCAGGGTACCGCCGATATTGCCGCCCCCGATCAATGCGATCTTCTTCCGTGCCATAAGCCCCTCCTGTGATGATTGATACCGGTCCGTTCGCCGCGCACGAATACGCCGGTCCCTCTCAGCGGACGATGCCGATGGTACGCGCTGCCACCATGCAAAGGCATGATGCGCGGCGGCACCGGTAGCTGAAGACGCCAAAAACGGCGTTTCAGACCGGCATGCGGCTGCATGCGGCGGGGCCGACTCTGCGTGCCGGAAACTTTAAGCGGGATGTAGCGCCATTTTTGCATGCGCGCAAGGCAGAAGGCGCGAAGAAGCTTCATTTTCTTGCGATTGATGCCGCAGATGCGAAAAACGGTTGTCCTTGCTGCCGGGCCGCGGTCCCTCTTTGCCGTATGGCCTGAATGGCGGGCCGTGCATCGGAAGGCGGTCCATTTCCTGTCACCGGCGGTTCACAGGAATATCGCTTGCATGCGGCGAATCGCGCTGCAAATATGGGCGGGTGATTCGCAAAATTGAATCTATTCGCAGATTCAATTTGTTGCAGGCTTTTCTGCAACAACAGTGATAACGCGGACCGGATCGCGGGCATCTCGGGGGATAACGGGGGAAATATGCTGAAATTGGGCCTGATCAAATCTGGTTTCATCACCGGAACGGGATTGTTGCTGGCAGGATGCGCGGCGCCGATCATCGGCGGTCTGACCGTCAGCCAGGTCATGACCGCCGCCACGGTCGGTTCCTATCTCGCCACCGGCAAGGGAACGGGGGAGCTGGCCCTGTCGATTGCCACGGGCAAGGATTGCCGCGTGCTGGAAGGGGCCTTGCGCAAGGACCGCGAGATCTGCGAGGATCCGCAGTCTCCGGCAACGGCAGGGGATTTCAAGGGATTGCCGACGATTGTGGCGGCACTGGAAACGGATGCCGGCACGGAGGGGGCGCCTGTTCTGGTGGCCGGGATTGCCGGCGATGAGGTGGTGCCGGAATTCACCGATATTCACAGGGAAGCCCCGGTATGGGAGGAGCGTGACGTCCTCCGCACGGCCTCTCTTGCAACGGTGAGCGATGAAATCGCGGCCAATAGTCTGCTGCCGGCTGGAAACGACGTTCGCCCCCTGGCAGGAAGGGTGGTGAGCGATGTTCCGACGGTCAGCACCGGCAGTCTGATGGCGCCCTCTGCCGCGAGGGCGCCTGAGCATGACGACCATGCCGCCGTTCGCGTGGTGTGGAAGCCGGTCATGCGTCCGTTCGCCTACAGGATTCTTCCCCGACCCGCAGAGGCACCGCGTTCGGCGATCTTTGCCCGTGGCGGCGCGCTCACGCCGAAAAGGCGGCCCGCGGCAGGCTGAGTCGCGCGGGATTCCTTCGCAAAAGCCCGTAAATGACGCAGGGGCAGGCAGGGCCTTGCGGCTTTTTGTCCCGCCGCTGAAGGGTGTGCGCATTCTTCCTTGCCACCGGGGGCGTTGGGCAATTATTGTGCATCCGCGCTCGGGACAGTAGCAAAATCATGGGAAAACGTCGTGCCGCCGTGATGATCGCGGCGGCCGTTCGTTCAGGAGGAATACCCTAATGACGCAAGAGATAGGTCATTTCATCGGCGGCAGGAAGGTCGCCGGAACATCCGGTCGCTTTGGCGATGTGTACAACCCCAGTACGGGTGAACTGTCGGGCAAGGTGGCCCTGGCCAGCAAGGCCGAGGTCGAAGGCGCCATCGCCAATGCCCAGGAAGCCTTTCCCGCCTGGGCGGCGCAGTCGCCGATCACGCGGGCGCGCGTCATGTTCAGGTTCAAGACCCTGCTCGAGGAAAATCTCGACGATCTGGCCCGCATGCTTTCCAATGAACACGGCAAGGTGTTCGAGGATGCCAAGGGCAGTGTGATCCGCGGCCTGGAAGTGGTCGAATTCGCCTGCGGCATTCCCCATCTGCTCAAGGGGGAGTTCTCCGAAGGCGTTTCCACGGGCATCGACATGTATTCGATGCGTCAGCCCCTTGGCGTCGTTGCGGGGATCACGCCGTTCAACTTCCCGGCCATGGTGCCGATGTGGATGTTTGCCATCGCCATCGCCTGCGGCAACACCTTTGTGCTGAAGCCTTCGGAAAAGGATCCGAGCCTGCCGCTGCGCCTGGCCGAGCTGATGCTGGAGGCCGGCTTGCCCGAAGGCGTGCTCAATGTCGTCAACGGCGATAAGGAAGCGGTCGATACCCTGTTGACCGATCCGCGCATCCAGGCGGTCAGCTTCGTCGGCTCGACCCCGATCGCCAAGTACATCTATGCCACGGCAGCCGCCCATGGCAAACGCTGCCAGGCGATGGCCGGGGCCAAGAACCACATGATCATCATGCCCGATGCCGATATGGACAAGGCCGTCGATGCGCTGATCGGCGCCGGCTACGGTTCGGCGGGCGAACGCTGCATGGCGATCTCGGTTGCCGTGCCGGTGGGCGAGGAAACCGCCAACACCCTGATCGAAAAGCTGAAACCCCGTGTCGAGGCGCTGAAGGTCGGTCCTTCGCTCGATCCCGACAGCGATTTCGGCCCGCTGGTGACGGCCGAGCACCGCAAGAAGGTGCACGATTATGTCGATTTGGGTGTTGCCGAAGGGGCGGAACTGGTGGTCGATGGCCGCGATTTCACCCTGCAGGGCTATGAAAACGGCTTCTATTTCGGCGGTTGTCTGTTCGACAAGGTGACGCCGGAGATGCGCATCTATAAGGAGGAGATCTTCGGTCCCGTCCTTTCTGTCGTCCGCACCAATAATTTCGAGGAGGCCCTGCGCCTGCCGAGCGATCACGAATATGGCAATGGCGTTGCCATCTTTACCCGCGACGGCGATTCCGCGCGCGAATTCGCCAGCCGGGTCCAGGTGGGCATGGTCGGCATCAATGTGCCGATTCCGGTGCCGCTGGCCTTCCACACCTTCGGCGGCTGGAAGAATTCCGCTTTCGGCGATACCAACCAGCACGGGCCGGAAGGGGTGCGCTTCTACACCAAGATCAAGACGGTGACCTCGCGCTGGCCGGACGGCATCCGTTCCGGTGCCGAGTTCATCATGCCGACGCATAAGTAATTCCGGCCTTTTCCGGGTATGTGCAGGCGGCGGGCTTTCCCGCCGCCTGTTTTTCTTTATAAGGGACGCATGATCCGAAACGATGCGGGAGAGGGCATGAGCGCATCTGGACCCATGGATGCCTATCGCGCTCTGCTGGCGGCGGGAAAGATCGCGCCGGATCCGGCACAGCGTCTGGCAGTGGAGAAACTGCAGGATTTGCATAACCGCCTCGCCTATCACGATCCGGTGGGCGGGGAGGCCGGCTGGCGGCGCTTCTTTACGCTCGGCAGTCGCCGGCGCAGCACGCCGCCGCAGGGATTGTACATTTACGGCGATGTCGGCCGCGGCAAGTCCATGCTGATGGATCTGTTCTTCGAAACAGCCCCGATCGCCCCGAAACTGCGTGTTCATTTTCACCGTTTCATGCAGGACGTGCATGCGCGCATTCATGCCTTTCGCCAGAGTCCGCCGGAAAGCCGCGATGGCGACGATCCCATTCCCGTGGTCGCCGATGCCATTGCCGCAAAAGCCCTGTTGCTGTGCTTCGACGAATTCCAGGTCACCGATGTTGCCGATGCCATGATTCTCGGCCGTTTGTTCACCGCCCTGCTCGATCGGGGCGTGGTTGTGGTGGCCACCTCAAACCGCGCCCCCGACGATTTGTACCAGGGCGGGCTGAACCGGGGGCTGTTCCTCCCCTTTATCGACCTGCTGAAGGAAAAGCTGGATATTCTGCATCTTAACGGCGGCACCGATTACCGCCTGCAGTCGCTGGCGGGACAGCAGGTCTATTTCTGCCCTGCCGATGATGCGGCGCATGATGCGATATCGGCATTGTTCCGGCGTCTGACGGGCGGGGCCGAAGCCGGGGCGGATCTTATTGCTGTTCAGGGGCGGCGGCTGCATCTGCAGGCGGCGGCCGGCGTGGCCCGCTGCCGTTTCGCCGATCTCTGTGCCGAGGCGCTGGGCCCTGCCGATTATCTGGCCATCGCCAGCCGCTATCATACGCTGATCATGGAAGGCATTCCCCGGTTGGGACCGGAGCAACGCAACGAGGCGAAGCGTTTCGTCACCCTGATCGATACCCTTTACGAGGAGGGGGTGAGCCTGATCTGTTCCGCCGAGGTTCCGCCGGAGGAGATATATCCGCATGGCGATGGCAGCTTCGAGTTCGCCCGCACCGTTTCGCGGTTGGTGGAAATGCAGGGGCGCGATTATCTCAGCCGCAATCCGGTGCTGGCCGGCGGCTGAAGAGCGGGGGTTACGGGGTCGCTTCGCTCTGAAGTTGCCCGAGCAGCCCCGGCAGGTCGGTGATGCTTTCCAGCAGGTGAAAACGCGCTGAGGCAATATCCGTTTCCTCCACATGCTCCAGATAGGAGAGTGTGTGATAGGGGATATGAACCGCATGACCGCCGATGGCGAGAACCGGCAGCACATCGGATTTCAGGGAATTGCCGATCATCATGAACCGTTCTGGCGTGATGCCGTGGCGGATAACGATATCCTGATAGGCGCCGGGATCCTTTTCGGCCAGAATCTCCACCCGGCTGAAATATCGGCCCAATGCCGAGGCCTTCAGTTTTTCCTGCTGATGCTTCAGATCGCCCTTGGTGATGACCAGAAGCTCATATCGTCCGTGCAGCGCTTCCAGGGTCTGGCGAACCCCGTCGAGCAGCAGAACGGGGGCCGAAAGCATGGATTTGCCGATGCCGATGATTTTATGGATACCCGCGGCATCGATGCGGCCTTCCGTCAGTTCGATGGCCGTTTCCACCAGCGACAGGGTAAAGCCCTTTACGCCATAACCGAACAGCCTGATGTTCTGATGCTCGATTTCACGCATCTTGCTGCGGACCGTCTGCGCATCGGCGTAATCGGCCAGGATTTCATGAAACAGCTGCTCGGCTTCGGAGAACAGCATTTCATTGTGCCACAGGGTATCGTCGGCATCGAAGGCAATGGTTTCAATCATCGGCCGGATCCTGCTGCAACTGATGCCAGATCGTTTCCGGATGTTCTGTCGCATGCATTTTTTCGATCAGGGTCGTTGCCGCCTCCGCTTCCAGCGGCTGCGACCAGAAATAACCCTGACCGCGGTCGCAGCCATAGGCGCGCAGTCGCTCGAACTGTTCAGGTTTTTCGATGCCCTCGGCAACGACGGTCAGGCCCAGCTTGCGTGCCAGGGCGATAATTCCTTCCACCACATTGCCGCAGCGCTCGTTTTCCGTAAGCGGGGTGATGAATTCGCGGTCGATCTTCAGTTCATCGGCGGGCAACCGGTACAGATAGGACAAGGCGCTGTAGCCCTTGCCGAAATCGTCGATGCTGATGCCTATGCCCATGCTGCGCAGACCGCTGAGGATGCCGCTGTCGAGAATATCCTGATCCAGCAGCAGGTTTTCGGTTACTTCCATGGTCAGAACTTCGCCGGGGACGCCGTGATCCGCCAGCAATTTCTCCAGTCTCGGCAGGAAATCCCTGTTGGCCAGTTGCAGCGGCGACAGGTTGATGCTGACCGGCGGTACGGTGCCGAAGCGCTGCAGCCAGTCGCCGATTCCGGTTATGGTGGTGCGCAGGACCCAGTCGCCAAGGGCGTACATCTGGCCGCTTTCCTCTGCCAGGGCGATGAACTGCTCCGGCCCCGGCCGGTCGTTGCCCGAAGGATTCTGCATATCTTCGCGTGGCTGCCAGCGGGTCAGGACCTCGAAGCCTGACAGGCGCTGGTCCTTCAGGCGGACGGATGGCTGAAAGGCCAGGCGCAGCTCACCCCGTTCCGCCGCGCCATGCAGCGCATCCTCCATGTGAAAGCTGTGCACGGCCATATTGCGCAAGGCGCGGTCCGCGACCTCCAGATGCGCCGGGCCGCGCCGGCGGGCTTCGAACAAGGCATGGTCGGCATCGCGCAGCGTTTCTTCCGCATTGATCGGGAAGGAAACTTCCGCCAGACCGATGGCCACGGGGGAGGCGATCCTGCCGAATCCGTCGACCTCCAGCGGTTCGGCAAGAAGCCTGCGCAGGGATGCCAGTCGCTCGTGCAGGGCGGTCTTGGTATCCGCAGCGATTGCCAGGGCGAAGGCATTGCCGCCGAAGCAACCGACCAGGTCGTTTCTTCCCGCGAAATCCGCCAGACGGCGGGCGAAGGCCCGCAACAGTTTCTCGCCCAGATCGCGCCCCAGCGCATGGACCACCGCCTCATAACGGCCAAGTGTCAGACGCAGCAACAGGACAGGTCGTTCCCCCTGCCCGTGGACGGCCTGCATTCTGGCCATGAACTCATGCCGGTTGGGCAGGTCGGTCAGGGAATCGTAGTGGCCGGGATAGGATTTCTCCAGCGCCTGCAGCCGCTTGTATTCCCGGGCGCGGATCAGGCTCAGTTCCAGCAACGGCGCGCTCAGGGGCAGGACCATCCAGTCGGCGAACAATGTGGCTTCATGCGGGCCGGGCACCGGGGGTGGGGTGGCCGCGTCCCTATCGATCAGGGCGATGACCGGCAGGGCACCGGATGTCAGGCGTTGAATTTCCTCCGGTGGCGGGGATGCACGGTACAGATACAGGATAACGGTTTGTTCGCTGCTATCCGCATATGAGGGCAGATCGGCCTCTTCCACCCGTAATGCGCCCGCCCGGCTCAGATCCCCGATGACTGCCTTCCTTGCCGCTTCCTCGCCGCCAAGCACAATGAAGGTCGTTTGTGCGATGACGTAGCCGTGCTCTGCCGACACTGTCGTATCCACGCTTATCTGCCCCCGCCTGATCGCTCTGCCTGCCGTTGGGTGATATTATGGCACCGGGGCGTGGCGAAAGCGATAGGCTGCTTGTTCAACCGCGATCTGTACGGGGGATGACGGGAACATTGTCGATCAGCCGGGTGCGTCCGAGATGGGCGGCGGCAAGCAGACGCCCGGGGATTTGCCCCGGTTCCCGCCCCGGCGCCGGCGGGTGCAGGCCTTCGCTGCTGCGCCATTCGAGATATTCGACACGGTCGAAACCGGCATCGAGCAGCTCTTTGCGGGCCTCGTCAAGGTCCGCCCCGGCGCCTGCGGACAGTTTTTCCGCATAACGGCTGAGAATGCGATACAGGGCCGGGGCGATGGCCCGTTCCGCGGTATCGAGATAGGCATTGCGTGAGGAAAGGGCCAACCCGTCGGCTTCACGCACCGTCGGCCCGCCGAGAATTTCAACCGGGATATCGAGGTCGCGCACCAGGCGGCGGATAACCTGCAATTGCTGATAGTCCTTCTCGCCGAAGACGGCCAGATCGGGCAGAACGCGCAACAGCAACTTGGTCACGATCAGGGCGACCCCGTCGAAATGGCCGGGTCGGTTGCCGCCGCATAATCCCTCGCTGACGCCGCTGACACGGACGGAAGTCGAAAACCCCTCGCCATAGATATCCCCGGCCTCGGGGGCATAGAGCAGATCGACGCCTTCCTTTTCCAGCAGGGCATGATCGCGGTCCAGATCGCGGGGATAGGCTTCGAAATCCTCATTGGGCCCGAACTGGGTGGGGTTGACGAAAATCGACGCGCAGACCCGGTCGCAGTGTTGGGCCGCAAGGCGCATCAGCGAAAGATGCCCCTCATGCAGGGCTCCCATGGTGGGCACCAGCGCGATGCGCTGGCCTTGTCGGCGCCAGCCGGCAATGGTCGTACGCAGATCTTCAAGCCCGCGGATAATCGCCGTTGCCATGTCTTTCTCCTCAAAGCCCGGAATGCTGCATTGCAACATAACGTGCCGTGCTGAAAAGAAAAGCCAGTGCGTCCTTTCGGCGCGCATGGCCTGTCAATGGTGCTGGCTTTTCGTGTTCCGTGCTTCAAGGGTGAAGCTGTCCTCCGGCGTTTGGGCGGCGATGGCGCGGATCCGTTCCGGCGGTGTGGCGGGGGAAAGCCAGGCCGTGAAATCCTCCGGGCGCAGCAATACGGGCATGCGCGGATGCAGACGGGCCAGTTCTCCGACGGCCGGCCGGGTCAGGATCGTGGTGCTCAGAATCGTCTGACCGTCGTGCTGCCAACGGTCCCACAGGCCGGCGAAGGCCAGCAGCGGGCGATTCTGGCTGCGAATCATCCAGGGGATGCTGCGGCCGTTTTCCTTCTGCCATTCATACCAGCCGTCGGCTGGGATCAGGCAACGCCGCCGGGCGAAAGAGGTGCGGAAACTCGGCTTGTCCGCCGCGCTTTCCACCCGGGCATTATATGTCGGATAGTCGGGGATGGCGCTCGCCCAATGCGGTATCAGCCCCCATCGCATCATGCCAAGGGTGCGCTGACGTTCGCCGTTCAGCCCCGTAACGGCGATCTCGCTGCCTGGGGCGATGTCGCTCCGGGGGTGCAGATCGGGGCAGGATGCCAGATCGAAGAAATCGGTCAATGCCTCCCGGCTGGCGGTGAGGGCAAAACGTCCGCACATGATATCCCTGTAAAATGGCCGATGCTGAGCGATGACAACCGCGGCATTGCTGTCAATGAAGCCCAATCCTATACTTGCGCCATGATTTTTGCAGCATTAGCGGAACAGCGCCGTCTGGCCGGGCGCGTCATCAGCCTGTCGACGTTCTTCGGTGCCCTTTATGGCATGGTGATCGCCTATTTTATCGATGGCGTGTCCTTCGCGACCGGTTTGCTGCAGGGGGCGGCGACCGGCATTATCATCGGCAGCGGTGTCTTCCTGATCAATACCCTTTCGCAATACCGTCGGTGGCGGCGGCAGATCCGGCGCATACCCTTTCTGCTGCTGGTCGTCGGCAAGGGAGTATTGTATTTATTGCTCTTTGCCGGGGCGATCAGCGGCACGGTTTGGTTGTTGTACCCGCGGGGTAACAACATCCTTGATTGGACAACGCCTTACTTCCTGGTTTCCATTGCCTTTTCGGCGATTCTCAGTATTGCCTTCACCTTCATTCTGGAAGTGCGCTCAATCGTCGGGCGCAGCGTGTTTCAGAATTTTCTTGGCGGCCGCTATCATCGCCCGATCAGCGAACGGCGCTTGTTTCTGTTCGTCGATCTCAACGACAGCACCCGGATTGCCGAGGAAATCGGCGATTTGCGCTATCTGGAATTTCTGGATGATTTTCTGCAGGATATTGCTGTGGCGGCCAATGCGTGCCATGGCGAAATCTACAAATATGTCGGCGATGAAGTCATTGTCAGCTGGCCCTTTAGCGGCGAGGCCGCGGCGAATTGTGTGCGTTCGGTCATGGAAATGGGCCGGATCGTTTCCGCCAATGCGGATGAATACCGCCGGAATTACGGCCGTGTACCGGCCTTCTGCGCCGGTTCCCATGGCGGGAATGTGGTCGCCGGTGAGTTGGGCGGCGACCGGCGCGAAATTGCCTATCTCGGCGATACGGTCAATACGGCGGCACGCATTCTCGATCATGCAAAGCGGGATGGAAACGCGCTTGTCATCAGCGATGTCGTTCACGAAGCTTTGGATCCGGAGATGGCCGGGTTGTTTTTGCCGTTGGGCGATGTTTCATTGCGCGGACGGCGGCAGCGGGCAAATCTTTTTGCCCTGCGCGCCGGGGCAATGAATGCGGGGGAAGCGGCCGTTGCCGGCGGCGACGATTGACCATGCAAATCCGGGGAGGGAAATGCTGATGGACAGGGAAGGGAGCGGAGCGTTTTTCCCCGCCGACGATACGGTTATCGAACCGGCCGCAGCCGGCGCTTTGAGCGGTCTTGAATTCGCGCTCAAGGATCTGTTCGATGTGGCCGGGCGGCGCAAGGCCTGTGGCAATCCCGACTGGCAGCGCAGCCATGAGGCGGCCTGTGCCCATGCCGCGGTGCTGGAGAAGCTGCTGAATGCGGGCGCGCGCCTGAACGGCATGACCATCACTGACGAGCTGGCCTTCAGTCTCAAGGGCTGCAACATCCATTACGGCACCCCGCGCAACCCGGCGGCGCCGGGCAGAGTGCCGGGCGGTTCCTCCTGCGGGTCGGCCGTGGCCGTGGCGGCAGGGCTGGCGGATTTTGCCATCGGCACCGATACCGGCGGTTCGGTGCGCATCCCGGCCAGCCATTGCGGCATTTTCGGTATCCGCCCGACCCATGGGACGGTCGATGATGGTGGTTGCATGCCGCTGGCGCAGAGCTTCGATGTTGTCGGCTGGTTCGCCCGCGATGCCGATCTGCTGATGCGCATCGGCGATGTGCTGCTGCCCCCGGATACGGCAATGGCGGGGGAAATCGCCATGGCTGCGGAGCTTCTGGAAAATCCGGACCCGGCAGTCTGCGATGCCTTTCAGGGCTGGATGAATGAACACATGCCGGACGTGCCTGTGATCCGCCTGGGAAAAGGGGTCGGGGAACTGGCGCAACTGATCCGTAATCTGCAGGGGATCGAGGCCTGGCGCAATCATGGCCCCTGGTATGAGAAGGTCCGCCCGAACATGGCGCCGGATATCCGCGAACGCATGGAATGGGCCCGTTCCATCGACCCGGCCGAGGAGGAAAGCTGCCGCCGCGCCATCGCCGCTGCCGTGGCGGAACTGAAACAGCGTATCGGCGGGCGCTGCCTGATCTTCCCGACCTCGCCCGTCGTGCCGCCGCGCATCGATGCGGATGAAGCGGCTTTTGCCGATTACCGCAAGCGGGTGTTCCAGCAGACCAGCCTGTCGGGGATCATGGGGACGCCGCAGATTTCCATGCCGCTGATGCTGGTTGACGGCCTGCCCGTCGGCATATCGGTGATGGGGGTGCGCGGCAGTGACCGTTCGTTGCTGCAACGCGTCTGCGATATTACGAAACAGGTGCAGTTGTAAACGGGTGCAGCTGTCGGTGTGATCGGTGAATCGGTATCGGGCAAGGGCGTTGTTGCGGCAGGGCCTCAGCCGATATTGGCCAGTGCCGGGAAGGTTTCGAGAAACCAGTAACTCAGCTCGGTCAGGCGGCCGGTAAAGATCAGGAAACCGGTCAGCAGCAGCACGGTGCCCGTGGCTTTCTCGATCAGATTCAGGTGACGGCTGAATTTGCGCATGAAGCCGAGGAAGGGATTGATCGCCAGGGCGGCAAGCAGGAAGGGCACGCCCAGCCCCAGCGCATAGGCGCCGAGCAGGGTGACGCCATAGCCGAGCGAGTCCTGACTGGCCGCAAAGGCCAGGACCGTGGCCAGAACCGGACCGATACAGGGGGTCCAGCCAAAGCCGAAAGCCAGGCCGATCACGAAGGGGCCGACGATCCCACCACGCATTTTCGAAGGATCGAACTGCGCCTGGCGGTACAGCAGCGGGATTTTCACGATGCCGAGAAGATGCACGCCGAAGAGCATGATCACAACGCCGGCGATCTGCGAAAGGAGTTCGATGTTTTCGACGATCAGCCTGTTGATGGCGCTGGCCGATGCGCCCATGGCGATGAAGACCACGGAAAAGCCGAGGACGAACAGCGCTGCCGAGAGAATCATGCGCCCGCGGGCGCTCACTTCCCTGCGCGCGGTCATCTGCTCCAGCGTCGAGCCGGTGATGAAGGACAGGTATGCCGGTACGATCGGCAATACGCAGGGGCTGAGGAAGCTGAGAATGCCGCCGCCGATTGCCCACAGATATGTTACCTGATCTCCGTCCATGCCGTTCCACATAGCGCCGATGGGCGCGGTTTGCCAGTCACAATTTGTTTTGCCCCGCCGAAAGCCGGGCAAGCGGCGCCATAGCAAGGCAGAAACATGTCGAAGATGTGGCAGGGATGAAAAAAAACGGATGCCGGCGGCAGTGAATGCGCGGATCGGGAAGGATGGTGCCGGCGGCAGGACTTGAACCCGCAACCTACCGCTTACAAGGCGGTTGCTCTACCAGTTGAGCTACGCCGGCAGTGAGGCGAGATATACGCGTAACCGCCTCTGGCGGCAAGGGGGCAAATGCCGCCGTCCCTGCCGGTGTTTTCTCAAGCTCTATGGCAGGGGATCGTGTTCGCGCAGCGCGTAAAGGGCGATGGCGGCGGCATTGGAGACGTTCAGGCTTTCCATGGTGCCGGAAATCGGAATTTTCGCCAGGACATCGCAATGTTCGCGGGTCAGCCGCCGAAGCCCGCTGCCTTCGGCCCCCATGACCAGGGCATTGGCCTGACCGCTGGCCGCCGCGGCGATGGTGGCGGGGGCCTGTCCCTCCAGCCCGATGCGCCAGTATCCCATCTCCGCCAGTTTTTCGAGAGCGCGGGCAAGATTCGTCACCCGGACGATCGGCACGGTTTCCAGGGCGCCGCTGGCCGATTTCGCCAGCACCCCGCTTTCGGGCGGCGAATGACGGGATGTCATGATCACGGCGCGCGCCCCGAAGGCGGCGGCACTGCGCAGAATGGCGCCGGCGTTGTGTGGATCGGTGATCCGGTCGAGGACGACGATCAGATCGTGGCCCCGGGGGGTGCAGGTCTCTTCGAGATTGTTTTCAGTCAGCGGCAGAACTTCCAGCGCCAGCCCCTGATGGGGTGAATCGCTTCCCGTCAGCGCGTCTATGTCCTGGCGCCGACAGCTTTCCCGGGGCAGGGCGGGGGGCAGGTCGAGACTGCCGAGCGCCTCGGACGTGCCGATCAGGCGCAGGCAACACCGGCGGGGATTGGCCAGGGCCGCCATGACCGGATGGCGCCCGTAGATCCAGAAGGCCTCCCCCTGCCTGCCGGACGGGGCGGCAGCGATCCGCCCCCGATCCTTGCGACCCGCGGAACGGGGCATCCGGCCCTGTAACGCCTCCGTACCGTCTTTGGCGGCACGGGGCGTTCTGGTCCGGGTTTTGCGGTTCGTTCTATCGGATGATCTGCGCCTCATACGGCCCTTGTTTACGGTCTGCGGGCGGTTCTGGCAAATTTTTCCCGCCTCTGCATTGCCGGTGCCTGGCGGGGGCGCTATTTTGCATGAAAATAGTATTGACAGTTTCCGGCAAATAACGATAGTGCGGCTCACCTTGCTCGCATTCATACGGGTGCACCGGAGGGATGCCCGAGTGGCTAAAGGGGACGGGCTGTAAACCCGTTGGCGTTTGCCTACGTTGGTTCGAATCCAACTCCCTCCACCACCCGGATGCGGCGGGCCGGGACCGGCGGGTGACAGGCCCGGATTTTGCAGGACAGGCGGCTCAGACTTTCAGGGATATCTTCTGGATGACTGGGGCGCTGTTTTGCGTCTTCTGGCTGTTGCTGTTGCCGGATGCCTCCGCAACGGCGTCGCAGGGGGCCGCGCGCTGTACGCAGCGCCGGGTTCGGGCATCGCGGTTGCCGTTGGGTGTGCGGGTGTAGCTCAATGGTAGAGCTCCAGCCTTCCAAGCTGGCGACGTGGGTTCGATTCCCATCACCCGCTCCAGCGGATGGTTCGTGTGGGCCGGCTGTCCGGTCGTGGGTTTCTGTTGCTCTTGTGTCGGCGCGGGTGCCGGGCGAGGGACCTTAAATTTTCAGGGCTGAGAAAATGGCTAAGGAAAAGTTTGAACGTACGAAGCCGCATTGCAACATTGGTACGATTGGGCATGTTGATCACGGCAAGACGACGCTGACGGCGGCGATTACGAAGGTTCTTGCCGAGGCAGGCGGTGCGGAGTTTACGGCGTATGACGACATTGACAAGGCGCCTGAGGAGCGTGCTCGCGGGATCACGATTTCGACGGCGCATGTTGAGTATGAGACGGCGAACCGTCACTATGCGCATG
>JALXAG010000106.1 GCA_026992315.1 Sneathiellales bacterium
TCCGCATCCAGGCTCGGCCCCGCCTTGACGCCGATCGGGTTGGCAACGCCTGACAGGAATTCCACATGCGCCCCGTCCACCTGGCGGGTACGGTCGCCGATCCACAGCATATGGGCCGAGGTGTCGTACCAGTCGCCGCTGGTGCTGTCGATGCGGGTCATCGCCTCTTCATATCCCAGCAGCAGCGCCTCGTGGCTGGTGTAGAAATCGACCTGGCTCAGCGCCGCGCTGCGATCGGCCGTCAGCCCGCAGGCCCGCATGAAGGCCAGCGCCTCCTCGATGCGGTTGGCCAGTTCGAGGAAACGTTCCTTATTGGCCCCCTTGACGAAGCCCATGTTCCAGCTATGCACCCGCTGCAGGTCGGCATAGCCGCCCCGCGAAAAGGCGCGCAGCAGATTCAGGGTGCTGGCCGCCTGCGAATAGGCGCGCAACATCCGGTTCGGATCGGGAATGCGCGCTTCTTCATCGAATTCGATGCCGTTGATGATATCGCCGCGATAGCTCGGCAGGGTCTTGCCGTCGCGTTCCTCCACATCCGAGGATCGCGGCTTGGCAAACTGCCCGGCCATCCGGCCCAGCTTGATCACCGGCATCTGGGCGCCGTAGGTCAGCACCACCGCCATCTGCAGCATGATGTTGAAGGTGTCGCGGATATTGTCGGGGTGGAATTCGGCAAAGCTTTCCGCACAGTCGCCGCCCTGAAGCAGAAAGGCCCGTCCCTCGGCCGCTTCGGCCAGAATGGCGCGCAAATTGCGCGCTTCCCCGGCAAAAACCAGCGGCGGGTATCGGCGCAGTTCGCCTTCCACCGCCTGCAGGGCTTCCTGATCGGGGTATTCGGGCATCTGGCGGGCGGGAAGTGCACGCCACCCGTCGGGGCTCCAGGTTCTGCTCATATCTCTGCTCGTTCAGATTTCATTAACCGGACGGCCACTTATACGCTGCTTCCGCCGCCGCGCCAAGGGTTAGCGGCCTTTTCCACACCGCCGTCGCGAAAAATCCGCATCCCGCAGAACGGCGATAGCAGCACGGCGATGCGTGCATGACGCTGCCGCGCCGTCAGGACGCCTTCTCGCGCATGGTGACGAATTCCTCCGCCGCCGTCGGATGAATGCCGATGGTGGCATCGAACTGGGCCTTGGTCGCGCCCATCTTGATGGCGATGGCAATGCCCTGAATGATCTCGGCGGCATCGGCACCGACCATATGCGCCCCCAGCACCCGGTCGCTATCGGCATCGACCACAAGCTTCATCATCACCCGCTCGTCGCGGCCGGTCAATGTGTGTTTCAGCGGCCTGAAGGTGGAGCGGTAGATATCGACATCGGCGTAACGGGCGCGGGCCTGTTCCTCGGTCAGCCCCACGGTGGCCACCGGCGGCTGACTGAACACCGCGGAAGGGACCATATCGTGATCCACCGGCGTCGGCTGGCCGCCGAAAACGGTTTTTGCAAAGGCCAAGCCTTCCATCAGCGCCACCGGGGTCAGGTTGATGCGGTCGGTCACATCGCCGATGGCATAGATGCTGTCGACATTGGTGCGGGAATATTCATCGACGATCACCGCCCCTTTTTCGTTCATCGCCACCCCGGCTTCTTCCAGGCCGAGCGCGGCGGTCTTGGGCCGCCGCCCGGTGGCGTAGACCAGGGCGTCCACCTGCAGGGTGCCGCCGTCATCCAGGGTGACGGAGAGGCTGTCATCGGCCAGCCGCTCAATCGCCGTGACATTGCGGGACAGGCGCAGAT
>JALXAG010000107.1 GCA_026992315.1 Sneathiellales bacterium
CATAGTTCTTGCAGGCCCAGACGAATTTGCCCGACCATTTCATGGCACAGGCGACCATGTCGTCGATCAGGCGGTGTTCGTAGGTGATGCCCGCCTTTTCGAAGGCATCGGCGAATTCGTTGTCGAAGACTTCCTGGAACAGATCCTTGAAACGCCCGTCATAGGCCTTGAGGATGGTGTTCTTGGTCGACAGATAGACCGGCCATTTGCGGTTGAGGCCGTAATTCATGCAGGCGCGGGCGAAATCGCGGATCGAATCGTCCAGATTGTACATGCCCATGGCGACGCCGGCGCCCGGGAACTGGAAGATTTCGTATTCCATGGGTTCGCCGCCGTCTTCGGGTTCGAAGATCATCTTCAGCCGGCCTTTGCCCGGCACCAGGAAATCGGTGGCGCGGTACTGGTCGCCGAAGGCATGACGGCCGATGACGATCGGATCGGTCCAGCCCGGCACCAGGCGCGGGATGTTCTTGCAGATGATCGGTTCGCGGAAGACGGTGCCGCCGAGAATGTTGCGGATGGTGCCGTTGGGCGAACGCCACATCTTCTTGAGGCCGAATTCCTCGACGCGGGCCTCGTCCGGGGTGATGGTCGCGCATTTGACGCCGACACCGTATTTCTTGATGGCTTCCGCCGCCTCGACCGTGACCTGATCGTCGGTCTTGTCGCGGTTTTCGATGCTGAGATCGTAATATTTCAGATCGACATCCACATAGGGCAGGATCAGCTTCTGCTTGATGAAGTCCCAGATGATGCGGGTCATCTCGTCGCCGTCGAGTTCGACGACCGGATTTTCAACTTTGATCTTGTTCATTCCACACCTCAGTTTTGTAGGGGATGGCGGTGGCCGGCAGGATGGGGTGCCAGCATCTTCCCCGGCGGCGGCACCTGCCCGCGAACAGACATATGCCCTCGAATTTGCGCCGCACAATATCACCCCGGTCGCGGAATGCAAAGGCGCAGGCGCACCGGAGAGCGGATCGGAATGCCGGGGCGCCGTCGATGCCTGCAGGGCGGGCTTCGAAAACGCTTCAGAACAGTTTCGTGCGCGGATCCATATGGGTTTCGCTGGCGCCTTCCAGCAGGGTGAAGACATCCTCAACCGTTTCGGCGGTCATGAACAGATCGCGGGTTTCGGCGGTGGCGAAACCCTGGGCGATGGTCCAGTCCACCAGATCGAGAAAGGGCTGCCAGTAGCCTTCCGCATTCAGCACCACTACCGGCTTGCCGTGCAGGCCGATCTGTTTCCAGGTGATGATCTCGAAAATTTCATCGAGTGTGCCCAGCCCGCCGGGCAGCATGACGAAGGCATCGGATAATTCGAACATCTTTGCCTTGCGGCTATGCATGTCCGGGGTGGTGTGCAGGGCGCTGAGGCCCGTGTGACCGACCTCGATATCCTTCAGATGTTCGGGAATCACCCCCACAACCCGACCGCCCACCGACAGGGCGGCATCGGCGCAGATACCCATCAATCCGACATTGCCGCCGCCATAGACCAGGGTGATGCCACGCGATCCCAGGGCCAGGCCGAGATTTTCCGCCGCCCGGCGGTAGGGGGCGGCGACCTTGCTGCGTGCGCCGCAATAAACGCATAGGGAATTGATCTTCACATCATCTCTCCGCTGCTCGCGCGCCGCTCACGATCCGCCGAAATCCGGGGCGCGGGGAAGATTGCGTCATGGCTGCGGCCATGTAAACCCCGCATTCATGCAATTGC
>JALXAG010000108.1 GCA_026992315.1 Sneathiellales bacterium
ATTGCGAGGCCTCAAATTCCAGCTCCCGCTGGCGCAGGGTGGCGCGGGCCTCGGCCAGGCGGGCCTTGCGGTCCTCCTCGTCGAGGGTGGCGATGACATCGCCCTTTTTCACTTTCTGCCCCTTGCGTGCCTTGATGGCGGTCACGCGCCCGTAGGTCTGGGCCCGGATATCGATGCTGCGCACCGCTTCCGTATGGCCGCGCACCTCGACCCGCTCGATATAGGTCCGGGCGCTGATCCGGCGCGCCCGTATCAGGAAAGGCTTGCGTTCCTCGGCCGTTTTTTGTGCCGCTGCCGCCGCCTCGGCCGTAACGGGTGCGTCATCCGCCGTTCGGAATTGTCCGGAGAGGATCCAGCCGCCGGCGACCAGGGCGATGAGAAGGGCGAGAAGGAGGGATTTTTTCACGATGTCAGGTCCTTTTCCGGCGCGGCTGACAGCAGGGCAGGCCCCTCGACGATATGGCGGTGGTCTTCGACATACCGTATGGCAGCCTCATAGATCGCCTTGCCGAAACCGGCGACGAATTCTTCGCCGGGGCTGCACGGTCTTTCGTTTTCGCAATCGCTGATGGCGTCGATTTCCCTGCGGTATTCGGCGATCTTGCCGTCAATGGCATCGGATAGCTGGCGCAGGGTCAGCAGATGGGAAAACATCATCAGGGCAAGAAATTCCGAACGGTGACGGTCAGGTGCGAGGGGCTGGTTCAGCGTGTCCATGAAGGCGATCTTGCCCGCGGGGGTGATGCTGTAGACCTTCTTGTCCGGCCGTTTGGACTGGGCCTGGGCGGCACATGTGACCAGGCCTTCCTGGGTCAGCTTGTTCAGGGCCGGGTAAATGGAACCGAAGCTGGCCGCGAAGAAGTGGCTGAAGCGCTCTTCAAAAATCTTCTTGATTTCATAGCCGGAGGCATCACCCATGGTCAGGATGCCAAGGCAGAGGGTTTTTACATCGAACATGGAAGCAACCGGGTTCGTAAAAAAATATATCGGTTGATACTATATCATACCGATATATTGCAAGAGAAATTTGCGAACGGATATCAACGGCCTGAAAATCAGGGGCCTCAGGCTTTTTTCTCTACCGGGGGCGCGAATGGCGGTTGCTCAGCGTCGGCAGCAGATCAGGCGGGCATGGGTCTGCAGGCGGATGCGGCCGTTCTCGGCCTTTTCCTTCAGCATTTGGCCCACGGCATCGGCAAAGGCGCGGCGGCGGTCATCATCCAGCTTTGCAAGGGCATCGCCGTAATTCATTTCAATATGGGTGATCCAGAACGGCCGGTCGACGGCAACGGAAGGGGCGAAACGCAGTTCTTCCGTGTTCACCTGGCTGAAGCCGGCTTGTTCGGCGGCCTGCAGCAAGGGGGCCGTATCGGCGAAACGAAACGGCGAGGCGGGCCGTTCCAGCAGCGATATGCCGATCATCCGCCGGGCAAGCGCATCGATCCACTGAAACAATGTGTTGTTGCCGATTTCGCCCCAGACCAGCCATACGGCATGGCCGCCGGGGCGCAGAACGCGATGGCTTTCTGTCAGCACCCGGTCGGTTTCAGGCGGAAACATGATGCCGAATCGGCAGGTTACGGCATCGAAGCTTTCATCCGCGAAGGGCAGCTTTCGCATGTCGAGGCGGCGGAAATCCATATTGGGACACCCTTCCTCGCCGGCGCGGCGGCGCAGCCCCTCCAGCATGCGC
>JALXAG010000109.1 GCA_026992315.1 Sneathiellales bacterium
CACATAAATTTTATAATAAAATAATTTTTTGTAATGCGTTTGCATGTGCAAGCGGCATTTCGCCTGCCGCCGAAAAACATCCCGCCCGACCGCAACAAGCAAGCCGCTGATAAAAAACGGATTTTTCAACCTGTCGAAGGCTGCCGCAGCAACAGGGACGAGGGCTCAGGCGAAATCCGCGTCAAAACGCCGCGCAAAACGGTCATCGGAGGGGGGCAGCGGCCCGGTGGCGGTGGACAGGTTGGCCATGATCCATTCCTCGGCCACAGGGGCGAGGCGGCGGTAGAGCCCGGCACAGATTTCATGCACCGCATAACCGGGCCAGTCCTTGGGCAAAAAGGACTGCGGCAGCAGCGGATCCTTGAGAATGATGCGGCGATAATCGTGAATCAGGGCCAGGCGCAGCAACAGGGCCTGCAGCGGATCCTCCGCCATCGTCGTATCTGCCGCCAAGGGGGCATAATCGGCATGAAAGCGCCTGTATGCCCCGGCCAGCCCGTCGAGATCCCAGCAGGCGGAGGCGAAATCCCGCCGCCTGGAAGCCGTACCGCCGCCGATGGCCGCGCCGTGCAGATAAAGAATATCCGCGCCATTGAGGGCGGAAACGGCTTCCATCAGCTTGTCATCGAGGCGCGGATGCACCAGCAGCGCAGGCGAAAGTTCGCCGAAACCGAGCCAGGACAGTTTCCGCCGCAACTCATCGCGCCGCGCCGGAGGCAGCCCCTGCAGGGAGAGCATGCCCCATTCGCCGCTTTCGGCGCGCGGCATCGCCCCATAGATACGCCGTGTCGCCTGTTCGAATTTGCGCTGGCCCTCTGCCGTCAGGCTGTAATCGGAACGCCGCCCGTGACGATGTGCCACCAGCCAGCCATCGCCGGCCAGTCGGGAAAGTGCCGTACGCGCCAGGGTTTCGCTGATCCCCAGGGCCGCCAGCAGCGGCAGCAGACTGCCCGTCCACACCGTGCCGCCATGGGGGGCGATGGCATCGCCAAATACGGTGACAATGATGCTGCCGGCGCGCAGCGGACGGCGGCTACGGAAACGTTCGAGAAGTTCCCCGGCGCCGGAAGCCCGCTCAGGAGACGGTTGCGAAGATCGTGTTTCGGCAGATTTCCTCATGGCCGCCACGTTACGCAGAGGCACCGTCTTCGTCCATAACCAACATCAATTCATTCCCGGCCCGCTGCGGGCATCCTCCGCCATCATCGTCGCCGCCTTCTCGCCGATCATGACGACGGGCGCATTGGTATTGCCGCCGATCAGCGTCGGCATGACCGAGGCATCGGCGATGCGCAGCCCCGCCACCCCGCGCAGGCGCAGGCGTTCATCCACCACCGCCATGTCATCATTGCCCATGCGGCAGGTTCCCACCGGATGATAGATCGTATCCGCCCGCGCCCGTATCGCCTGTTCCAGCGCCGCATCGTCATCGATATCGAAAGGATACAGGACCCGGCCGCGATAAGGGGCGAAGGCCTCATCCTGCAGCAAGCGGTGCATGATCCGCGCCCCGCGCATCAGCAGATGCAGATCGGCCTCTTCGCTCAGAAATCCGGGATCGATCGAGGGGGCGCTTTTCGGGTTCGCATTGCGCAGGGTAACCGTTCCGCGCGATTTCGGGCGCAGCAGGCAGACATGGCAGCTGTAACCGGTGGTGAAATGCAGCTTGCGGTTATGATCGTCGACAATAC
>JALXAG010000110.1 GCA_026992315.1 Sneathiellales bacterium
CCTCGTTCATATTCGAGATGGTCTTCTCGAACAGATTGTCGCTGGGGGCGATCACGATGACCGGCACCGTTTCGTCGATCAGGGCGATCGGGCCGTGCTTCATCTCGCCGGAGGCATAGCCTTCGGCGTGAATATAGGAGATTTCCTTCAGCTTCAGCGCCCCTTCGAGCGCCAGGGGATAGCCGGTCCCCCGCCCCAGATACAGCACGTCGCGCGCTTCCACGATATCGGCGGCCAGCGCCTGCAGGGTTTCGTCATGATGCAGCACTTCGGCGGCGCGGGAGGGTACCTCGGTCAGGGCATTGACCAGTTCGGCCTCGCGCTGCCCGTCGATGACACCGCGCTGACGGGCCGCGGCAATGGCGATGCAGGCCAGGGTGGCAAGCTGACAGGTAAAGGCCTTGGTCGAGGCGACGCCGATCTCCGGCCCGGCCAGGGTCTGAAAGATCATGTCGGATTCGCGGGCCATCGAGCTTTCGGCGACATTGACGATGGAGGCGATATGCTGCCCCTGTTCGCGGCAGTAACGCAGCGCCGCCAGGGTATCGGCGGTTTCCCCGGACTGGGAAATGAACAGGGCCAGCCCCCCTTCAGGCAGGGGGGCCTGGCGGTAGCGGAATTCGGAGGCGATGTCCACCTCCACCGACAGGCGCGCGATCTGCTCGAACCAGTATTTGGCCACCAT
Organism: Sneathiellales bacterium; assembly: GCA_026992315.1. Taxonomy (GTDB): domain Bacteria; phylum Pseudomonadota; class Alphaproteobacteria; order Minwuiales; family Minwuiaceae; genus JALXAG01. The sequence goes on from JALXAG010000110.1 coordinate 686, forward strand.
CGCCGCATAAAACGAGGTACCGCAGGCGATGATGGTGACCTTCGGCAAGCCGGCGAAGGAAAAGGGCAGTTCCGGGAAATGGATGGAGCGGGTTGCCGGATTGACGAAGCTGTGCAGCGTGTCGCCGATCACCGTCGGTTGCTCATAAATCTCCTTGAGCATGAAATGGCGGTAATTGCCCTTGCCGATCATGGCGCCGCTGGTGGCCGAACGGGTGATCGCCCGTTCCACCCGCGCCCCGGTTTCATCGTAGAAGACAGCGCCGTCGGCGCGCAGCACCACCCAGTCGCCCTCCTCCAGATAGGAGATGCGTTCCGTCATCGGGGCCAGGGCCATCGCATCCGAACCCAGGAACATTTCCCCGTCGCCGTAACCGACCGCCAGCGGGCTGCCGCGGCGCGCCCCGATGATCAGCCCGTCATGCCCGGTAAAAATGATGCCGAGGGCAAAGGCCCCTTCAAGACGCTGCAGGCTCTGGTGCACCGCCTCCTCCGGGCTGGCGCCTTCATTCAGATAATGGGTGATGAGATGGGCGACCACCTCGGAATCCGTTTCGGTTTCCATCACCGCGCCCCGGGCGGCCAGTTCCGCGGCCAGTTCGCGGTAGTTTTCGATGATGCCGTTATGCACCAGCGCCACCTTGTCGGTCGCATGGGGATGGGCATTGGTTTCATTCGGCACCCCATGCGTCGCCCAGCGCGTATGCCCGATGCCGACGGTTCCGGGCAGGGGATCGAACTTCAGCACCTGTTCGAGATTGACGATCTTGCCCTCGGCACGGCGGCGGGATATGCGCCCGTTGCTCAACGTCGCCACACCGGCGGAATCGTAGCCCCTGTATTCAAGACGCTTCAGACCCTCGATCAGCAGGCCGACGGCCTCACCCTTACCAATAACGCCGACTATTCCGCACATATCCCGTCCATCCGTTTTTCAGAATTCCCTGTTGCCGCCCGGCAGGCGGCCGTCATCCGTTTTCGGCCTTCCTGTTACGTTCGGCCTGACGACGCTTGCGAAAACGCGCCGCCCAGCGGGGCAGGCGCTTTTCCTCCGCCCGGGTCACGGCCAGGGCATCGGCGGGCACGTCATGGGTAATGACGCTGCCGGCGCCGACAATGGCGCCGTCGCCGATTTTCACCGGTGCCACCAGCGCGGTGTTGGAGCCGATGAAGGCCCCTTTCCCGATATCGGTAAAGGATTTCAGGTAACCGTCGTAATTGCAGGTGATGGTTCCGGCGCCGATATTCGCCCCCGCCCCGACCCGCGCATCGCCGATATAGGTCAGATGGCTGACCTTCGCCCCCTCTTCGATGACCGCTTTCTTCACCTCGACGAAATTGCCGATTTTCGCATCGGCGCCGATCTCGGCACCGGGACGGAGACGGCCATAAGGGCCGATGGCCGCGCCTTCGCCGATTTCCGCGCTTTCCAGATGGCAGAACGCCTTGATGCGCACCCTGTCGCCGATGCGCACGCCGGGACCGATCACCACATGGGGTTCGATCACCACATCGCGGCCGAAACGGGTGTCATGGCTGAGGAACACGGTTTCCGGGGCGATCATCGTCACGCCCGCGCGCATGGCCGCCTCGCGCAGGCGGTTTTGGTAGATCGCCTCCGCCGCGGCCTGTTCCACATGGCTGTTGATGCCGAGAACCTCCTCCGCCGCCCCTTCGACATAGGCACAGGCACGGCCGCGTTCGCGGGCGATGGCAACGATATCGGTCAGGTAATATTCTCCGCTGGCATTGTCGTTGCCGACGGCATCGAGCAGTTCGAACAGGATGCGCCCGTCCACGGCCACGACACCGGAATTGCACAGGCGGATCGCCCGCTCCTGCTCGTCCGCGTCCTTGTATTCGACGATGCGTTGCAGATTCCCGTCCTCATCGCCGATCAGACGACCGTAGGCACCGGGATCCTCCGGACGGAAGCCCAGCACCACCACCGCCGGATCGTCCGGCCCCAGGCGGCGGGCCACCAGCGCCCGCATGGTATCCGCCGTCACCAGCGGCGTATCGCCATACAGCACCAGCACCGTGCCCTCGAAGCCTTCGAGCACCGGCCGCGCCTGGGCCACGGCATGGGCCGTGCCCAGCGCCGGCGACTGGGTAACGCAGCGCGCGGGGGCGACGCAGTCGCGCACCTCCTGCATGTCGGGGGCGGTCACGACAACGCAATGCTGCGGGGCCAGATTGGCAACGGCATCCATCAGCACCTGAATCATCGCCCGCCCGCCGATCCTGTGCATGACCTTCGGCAGATCCGACTTCATCCGCGTGCCCTTGCCCGCGCCCAGAACCACCGCGGCGACCGCTTCTGTCCTCTGCATCTTCCTGCCCTGTCCGTTGCCCTGTATCATTTACGCTATACCACCCTGTCCGTTACGGCCCGGCAGATATCCGCAATGCGGCTGTCCCTGTTTGCCACCGCCGCCCGATATGAACAAATCAACAAGGGTTTCATTCCGTTTCCTTGTTACATCGCGAAACAAATATCGTTGTCAGCCGTCACAAATACGCTTATTACCGGCGAACTATTGACGGTTGATTACCATATTTTTTTTCATCGCACCTCTTTTCCGCGTTCGGGGATATTAGTCATGGCAATTCTTTTCGATCTCGACGGCACCCTGGTGGATACGGCCCCGGATCTGCTGGCGACGCTGAATGCGATACTGCGCGATCTCGGACGCGATCCGGTACCAATGAGCCAGGTCGGTTATCTGGTCGGCCACGGCGCGCGCGCCATGATCGAAAGGGCCATGACCCTGACCGGCCGGCCGGCAAGCGAACAGCAACTCGATTCCCTGCTTGCGCGGTTCATGGAAATCTACGCCACGCGAATCGCCGATGAAAGCCGCCCCTATGACGGGGTGGAAGCGGCATTGGAGCATCTGGCAAGGGAAGGATATATCCTCGCCGTCTGCACCAACAAGCCGACGGCGCTGGCAACGCAATTGCTGGACCTGCTGCAGATGCGCCGCTACTTCACCCATGTCGCGGGGGGCGATCATTATCCGGTACGCAAGCCCGATGCCGGTCATATTCTGCGCCTTGTTGCCGATGTCGGCAGCGAACCCGCACGCACGGTCATGATCGGCGACAGCATTCCCGATGTCGAAGCGGCGCGGGCGGCACAGGTGCCGGTGATCGCCATGAGCCATGGTTACGCGCCGATGCCGGCGGCGGAACTGGGGGCGGATCACATCGCCGCGCATTTCGACGAGGTACCGGACGCCGTCCGTTCCCTGCTGGAGCGGAAGTGAGGCATGCAGACAGTGCAATGCCCCTTGACAGCATCGCCCGATGCGTCCTAAAAGCGCATCCGCGGGGCGCGTAGCTCAGCTGGTAGAGCACTGTGTTCACATCGCAGGGGTCACAGGTTCAAGTCCTGTCGCGCCCACCACCGCAACCGCCCGTTCGGGCGTTTTTTCCGACACATCCCCAAATTTTCCGACACATCCCCGAAAATCAGGCCCTGCCCCGGCCGAGCGGGAGCAGGCGAACGGAAGCGGGCGGCAATACCGGCGCGAAACCGCATGCTCAGGCGATCCGCAGGGACAGGCAGCTCAGCCCCCCGTCCAGCTTGCGGAATTCCGAAACATCGACCTCGATCACCTCATATCCTGCCGCCCTGATGGCCGCAGCGGTCTTCGGGTATCCGGCCGGGCACAGCACCCTGCCGTTGATCCACAGCGAATTGGCGGCATAGGCTTCGTCCTCATCGACGCGAATGATGTCGAATTCCGCGAAACAGGCTTCATCGGCAAGCGCTCCTGTTGCCAGAAGAATATTGTTCTCCAGGTAGGAAACGCCCGTTTTCAGGTGCAGCAGATCGCCGACCGGCACGGCAACGGCCCGATAGCCGAAACTTTCCAGAAACGCCGCCATCTGGGCAAAGCCCGCCTTGTTGCTGCGCGCCGTCCGGCCGATAAAGTAACGATCGCCGACCATCATGATATCGCCGGCCTCGATGGTGCCCGGGTTTTCGATACGGTGCAGACGGCCGAAATACTTCTCCAGAACCGGGCCCGTATGAGCTTCCTCCCCCCGCCGTGTGGGGGCACCGGGACGGGTGAGAATGGCCCCGCGCGGCGTGCACAGGGCGACATCCTCGATAAAGATGGAATCGGGATAGTCCTCCAGCGGATCCAGCACTTCCACCGCCAGCCCGCACGCCTCCAGGGCCTTACAATAATTGCGGTGCTGAACAAGGGCCAGATTTGTATCGACCGGCCCCAGCCCTGCCGTGGTGATGCCTTCCGCCAACCGCTTGCACGGCGTCCGAACGATGGCCCTGGTGAAGGTCATATGCATCTCTCCTTCATGCTCGTTTCCCGGCCTCGCGAATCATGTTGCGGGCAATGACCAGTTGCTGAATCTGCGTCGTCCCTTCATAGATGCGGAACAGGCGCACGTCGCGGTAAAAGCGTTCCACCCCGTAATCGGCGATATATCCGGCGCCGCCATGGATCTGCACGGCACGGTCGGCGACGCGGCCGACCATTTCAGAGGCGAACATCTTGCAGCAGGCCGCTTCGGTCGAGACATTCCCGCCCCGGTCGCGCTTGCGCGCCGTTTCCAGCACCATGCAGCGGGCGGCATAGCTTTCGGCGCGGCTATCGGCCAGCATCGCCTGAATCAGCTGAAATTCGGCGATCGGCTTTCCGAACTGCTCGCGCTCCATGGCATAGCGCAGGGAATCGTCGATCAGCCGTTCGGCAACGCCAACGCAGGCAGCGGAGATATGCAGCCTGCCCCGATCCAGCACCTTCATCGCGGTGCGGAAACCCTGTCCTTCGACCCCGCCGAGAAGGGCCGAGGCCGGCACGCGGCATTCCTCGAAGATCACATCGCAGGTATGGGCGCCCTTCTGGCCCATCTTCCGGTCCAGGGGACCGAGGGCGATGCCGGGGGTATCCGCCTCGACCAGGAAAGCGCTGACACCCCGTGCGCCCGGCTGATCCGGGTCGGTTCTGGCGAAGACGGTAAACAGCCCTGCCTCGGGCGCATTGGTGATGAAGCGCTTGGTGCCGTTGATAACATAGCTGTCCCCCTCCCTGCGGGCCGAGCTCCGTAACGAAGCGGCATCCGAGCCCGAGCCCGGTTCCGTCAGGGCGAAGGAACCGATGATCTCCCCCGATGCCAGACGGGGCAGGTATTTGCGCTTCTGTTCCTCGGTCCCGTCAATGACAATGCCCTGGGAGCCGATACCGTTATTGGTCCCGATCAGAGAGCGGAAAGCAGGCGAGGCCCGGCCCAGTTCGAATGCGACCTGGACCTCTTCCTCCATGCTCAGCCCCAACCCGCCGTATTCTTCAGGGATGGAAAGGCCGAACAATCCCATCTTTCGCATTTCCC
>JALXAG010000111.1 GCA_026992315.1 Sneathiellales bacterium
CCGGCCCCTTCGGCGGCGGGGCGGTGCCGATGCGGGTGGAGGTCTGGCTGATCCCGCCCGAATATACCGCCGTGCCGCCGCAAATCCTCAAGGCGGAGAGCCAGGCCGGGGGCGGAGAAAAACCCGTCGCCCTGACCCTGCCCGAGGGCAGCATGCTGAAGGTCAGCGCCAGCGGATCGCCGCGCGATCTGGATGTGCGCTATGGCGGGCGCCGGCTCAAGGCCTCCCGCAACGGCGATGGCGCAATCATCCTCGAGGCGGAACTGACGGAAAGCGGCGTCCTGAGCGTTGCGGCACCGGCCATGGAGCCTCTTCGGCGGCAGATAACGGTTCTGCCCGACAATATCCCGGAGGCGGTGCTGGTGAACCGGCCGTCCGTTGGCCGGCGCAGCGCCCTGCGCATTGCCTATCGGGCGGCGGACGATTACCGGCTCAGGAGCCTGACCGTCGATATCCGCACCCTTGATGGCAAGGCGGTGGCCGAAACGCCCCTGCCCCTGGCCGAGGACGGGGCCCCCAAGGCCGAAGGTGTCTATTTCGCCGATTACACCGCCCATCCCCTGGCCGGCAGCAAGGTGCGCCTGCGCCTGCTGGCCCGGGACGATCTGGGCCAGATCGGCGAAAGCGCCGCCTTCGAACTGACCCTGCCCGAACGCCGCTTCACCCATCCGGTGGCCCGGCAGCTTGTCGCCCTGCGGCGGCAACTGGCACAGGCGCCCGGTCAAACCGATGTGGTGGCGGGGGCCTTGTTGCTGATCGAACGGGATCCGGCGGCCTATCAGGGACGGGTGGCAACCCATCTGGCCATCGATCTGGCCCGTCGCCAGTTGCTCAGGCGCGGAACAGCGGTACAGGATGAGGTCATGGATCTTTTGTGGGCGGCGGCGGTGGATCTCGAGGATGACGGCACGGCCATGGCCGGCATGCGCCTGCGTCAGGCGCAGCAGGCCCTGCAGGAGGCCTTGGCCCGCAATGCGCCGGCGGCGGAAATCGACCGGCTGATGAACGATCTTTCCCGCGCCCTGCAGGATTATCTGGCGGCGCTTGCCCGTGCGGGCGGCGAGGGCAGGGACGGGGCCGATGCCGTGCAGGGGCGCAGCCTGTCGGGGCGGGATCTGCAGGAGATGCTCGCCCGGGCGCGGGATCTGGCCAGAACCGGCGCGCGGGCACAGGCGCAGCGTCTGCTGTCGCGCCTGCAGGACATTCTGGAAAATCTGCGCGCACAACCGGCGGGGGATCCGGCGCAGACCCGTGCCGGGCAGGGTGTGCTGCGCGATCTCGGCCGTCTGATGCGTCGCCAGCAGCAATTGATGGACCGGACGGAACGGGCGCGGCGCAGAGGTCCCGCGGGTCCTGCAGGTTCCATGCCGGGGCGCCGCGGCGGGGTGACGGTCCGGCCGCTGCTGCCCCCGGGCAGCGCCGCCCCGCCGCCGCAGGCCCTGCCCGCGCCGGAGGGCGGTTCGCTGCAGCCGCTGGCCGGGGCACAGGAAGAGGCGCGGCGCGATCTCGGCCGGCTGCTGGAACGTCTGGCCGGGGCGCTGGGGGATATTCCCGAACCCTTCGCCCGCGCCGATGAGGCAATGCGCGCCGCCCGTCAGGCGCTGGAACGGGGGGAGGGGGGTGCCGCCCTCGATGCCCAGCGGCAAAGCCTGGACCAGCTGCAACGCGCGGCGGAGGCGGTGGAGGCCA
>JALXAG010000112.1 GCA_026992315.1 Sneathiellales bacterium
CGAATGGCCCATGCCGGGCATGCCCATCCACATATCGGCAACGATATTGACGATGGCACCGCCGTGATCGGCCATCCATTGGGTGTAGCATTCGCGCGCCATCAGAAAGCCGCCGGTCAGATTGGTCTCGATGACCGCATCCCAGCCCTTTTTGCCGATCTGGGCCAGCGGCGCCGGAAACTGGCCGCCGGCATTGTTGACCAGGCCGTCGATCTGCCCGAATTGGTCGAGAACGGCGGCAACCGTATCCTGGACCAGTTTTTCCTTGCGGATATTGCAGCGGAAAACGGCGCATTGCCCGCCGTCCTCGGCGATTTCCGCCGCTGTTTGCTCCAAGGGGCCGCTCTGGCGGCCGATCAGCGCCACCCTGGCCCCGAGTGCCGCCAGTTCATGAGCGGTGCAGCGGCCGATGCCGCTGCCGGCGCCGGTGACCAGCATGACCCGGTTCCTGAACAGTTCCGGACGGAAGACCGACCGATATGACATGGCATTTCCCCCTGTCGAGCCCGGCACGATGCGATATGCCGGCAGCCTTTGCGCCGGATCCCCTGCTTCTGGCACCCCGGCACGGCGTATTGTTGTGGTTGACACCAGATTAGGTGACGTTTACGTTAACGTCAATACGGTGACGGTTCTGCCTGCGGGCATTGTTACGGAGATCAGCGATGGGGCTTGATGAAATCACGGCGGGTATGCGCGAAAAGGTCGGCGACGATGCCGGTCTCGACGCGACGGTGAAATTCGATTTCGGCAGTGACGGCGTCATCTATCTCGACGGTAAATCGAGCCCGAATACCGTCACCAACGAAGACAAGGACGCCGATTGCACCATCGCCATGAGCCTGGACGATTTCAAAAGTCTGGTTGCCGGGGATCTGGACCCGACCATGGCCTTCATGATGGGCAAGCTGAAGGTCTCCGGCAATATGGGGATCGCCATGAAACTGTCGGGTGTTCTTGGCTGAACGCTCAGGGTTCCTCCCGCCGCCCCGCGTACCGGGCGGCAAGACGCCGGCATATGAATGAATATGCCGGCGTTTTTGTTGGGCCGCCGCCCTTTTCGTCACTTTCCACGGGTTTCTCATGCCTGCCGCCATCGCCATCGTTCTGCCGGTATTTCTGGTCATTCTCAGCGGTCTTGGCGCGGCGCGGGCCGGGTTGCTCGGCCGTGGCGGCGTGCAGGCTCTGACCCGTTTCGTCTTTTACATCTCGGTGCCGGCCCTGCTGTTCCGCACCATGGTGCAATCTTCCCTGCCGCAGGAGGGGCTGGCGATTATCGGCGCCTATTACGGCGCCTGTCTGCTGCTGGCGGCGCCGGTGGCCGTGACGGGCCGGCGCCTGTTCGCCTTGTCCGGCGGCGAGGCGGTGCTGATGGCGATGACCGCCTCCTTTTCGAATATCGTGCTGGTGGGCATCCCGATCATCCATGCCGCTTTCGGCGACCGGGCGCTCGGCATCATGGGGCTGGTGATCAGCCTGCATTCGGTTCTGTTCGTTTCTTCCGTCACCCTGGGGGTGGAAATTGCGCGCGGGGCCGGCCGGGCGCCCCTGGCGGTGCTGCGCGGCACATTGGGCAGTCTGATCCGCAACCCCATACTGCTTTCCCTTGCCGCGGGGGCGGGCTGGGGCCTGGGTGGGGTGAGCACCTGGCTGGTGGAGGTGAGTTCCCGCGGGGCGCGGATGTCCTG
>JALXAG010000113.1 GCA_026992315.1 Sneathiellales bacterium
GACAAGATCGCCAACCGGACCGAGCGCACGGGCGGCGATGTGTCCCGTGAAGGGGTGCAGCGCGATCTGCTGCCGCTGATCGAGGGCACGACGGTCGCCACCAAATACGGTGCGGTCAAGACGGATCATATTCTTTTCATCGCCTCCGGCGCCTTTCATATCGCCAAGCCCTCCGACCTGTTGCCGGAGCTGCAGGGCCGCCTGCCGATCCGGGTGGAGCTCAACGCCCTGAGCCAGGAGGATTTCCGCCGCATCCTCACCGAAACCGAAGCCAGCCTTACCCGCCAATACACCGCCCTCATGGCGACCGAGGGGGTGGAGCTTGTCTTCACGGATGATGCGATCGACGAAATCGCCACCATGGCGGTGCAGGTGAACGAGAATGTCGAGAATATCGGCGCGCGGCGCCTGCATACCATTCTCGAACGGGTGCTGGAGGAGATCAGCTTCACCGCTTCCGACCGCAGCGGCGAGAAGGTGGTGGTCGATGCCGCCTATGTGCGCGCCCATGTCGGCGATCTGGCCGCCAATGCGGATCTGTCCAAGTTCATTCTGTAAGGCGTGAACCGCGCCCCGGCCCTTTCGGCTCGCTGCGGCGGCCGGCGGCTATGGGGTTGTCCGTCTGCTGTTGGCGCAGGGCTGAGGCATCTTTCCCGGCGGTGGCTATGGCTGCAGCGAATAGACCCGCTTCAGGGCCTTGAGGGCGAAGCTGGAACGCGAATTGCGGATGCCGGGAATGCGGTACAGCCCTTCGCGCAGGAAGCGCTCGTACCCGGCGGTGCCCGATACGGCGGCCTTGATGAAAAAATCGTAATCGCCGGTGACCAGATAGGCCTCCAGAACCTCCGGCAGGTCGGCAATGGCCTTGCCGACCCGTTCCAGCGTGTTTTCGTCATGATGTTCCAGTGCCACCTCGACCAGGATGGTATCCGGCACGCCGAGGGCCTGTTCGTCGAAAATTGTCACGTATTCCTTGATGATGCCGGCCTTTTCCAGGCTGCGGACCCGGTTCCAGCACGGGGTCGGCGACAGGCCGACGCGTTCGGCCAGTTCGGTATTGGTGATGCGTGCATTGCGTTGCAGTTCGCGCAGAATGCGCCGGTCCGTCTCATCCAGCTTGCGCATGGCAGGTCTCCTTCCATATTGCGGTGCAAAAAAATTATTTGCCCGTATTTATGCTCATATGCAGATAAATGTTCTGATTACAGGATTATATGCAGGATATTAAGGGAGCATATTTTGCCTGTTAAGGTGTATTTTTCTCTATATATAAAGTTTATGTCGCCTTGACCTGCCTGGCCGTTGGCCGGGCAGGCGGCGGCGTGTCGGAGGAGGGTCCCTGATGCCACGGCGCAATGCCCCGGAACTGTTCATTCCGGAACCTCGTTTAAGGCCCGGCGACAAGCCGGATTTCAGCAATCTCGATATTCCTCCGGTCGGTGTTCTCGACAAGCCGGACGAGATGGTCGATTTCACCGAGATACCGGAACATGCCCGTTCGATGATCCGGGTGCTGGATGACGATCACAAGGCCAAGGGGGCCTGGGATCCCCATCTCGATCCGGAGACCCTGCGCGGCGGCCTGCGCAATATGCTGAAGACCCGCGTCTATGACGAGCGCATGCACAAGATGCAGCGTCAGGGGAAGATGTCCTTCTATATGAAATGCACAGGCGAGGAGGCGGTCGCCGTCGCCCAGGCCACGGCGCTGCGTCCTTCGGACATGCTGTTCGCCACCTACCGCCAGCAGGGGCTGCTGATCACGCGGGGGCATTCCATGCTCGACATGATGTGTCACTGTCTGTCCAATTCCCGCGATTACTGCAAGGGGCGGCAGATGCCGATTTTCTATACCTGGCGGGAAGGGAATTATTTCTCGATTTCCGGCAGTGTCGGCACCCAGTTCAGCCAGGCGGTGGGCTGGGCCATGGCCGCGGCCTACAAGGGGCAGGACGATATTGCCTGTACCTGGGTCGGCGACGGCACCACGGCGGAGGCGGATTTTCACTATGCCCTGACCTTCGCCGCCGTTTACCGGGCGCCGGTGATCCTGAACGTGGTCAACAATCAGTGGGCGATTTCTTCCTTCCAGGGCATTGCCGGCGGTATCAGCGCCACCTTCGCCAATCGCGGCCGTGGCTATGGCCTGCCCGGCCTGCGCGTCGACGGCAACGATTTCCTCGCCGTCTATGCCGCCACCCAATGGGCGGCGGACCGCGCGCGCCGCGGCGGCGGCGCCACATTGATCGAACATTACACCTATCGCGCCGATGCCCATTCCACCAGCGACGATCCGTCGAAATACCGCCCGCGCAAGGAATGGGAGGCCTGGCCGCTGGGCGATCCGATCGAGCGGCTGAAAAATCACCTGATCGTTCTCGGCGAATGGAGCGAGGAACAGCACGAACAGCTGCGCAAGGAACTGGAGGAAGAGGTTGCCGCCCTGTTCCGCGAGGCGGAAAGCTACGGCACGCTGCATACCGGTCCGCGCCCCGATATCAACCTGATGTTCGAGGATGTGTACGAGGAAATGCCGCTGAACCTGCGCCGTCAGCGCCAGCAGGTGGGAGTGTGAGACCATGACCAGCATGAACATGATTCAGGCCCTGAATTCGGCAATGGATTGTCTGCTGGACCGCGATCCGAACGTGGTCATCATGGGCGAGGATGTCGGTTATTTCGGCGGCGTCTTCCGGGCCACGGCCGGGCTGCAGCAGAAATACGGCCGCCAGCGTGTGTTCGACACCCCGATTGCCGAAGGGGGTATCGTCGCCACGGCCATCGGCATGGGGGTCAACGGCCTCAGACCGATCGCCGAAATCCAGTTTTCCGATTACATCTACCCGGCGATCGATCAGATCGTTTCCGAGGCTGCGCGCCTGCGTTACCGTTCGGGCGGGGAATATTATGCGCCGATCACCATCCGTTCGCCCTGTGGCGGCGGCATCTTCGGCGGCCAGACCCATTCGCAGAGCCCGGAAGGCATTTTCACCCATGTCAGCGGGCTGACGACGGTCATGCCCTCCAATCCCTACGATGCCAAGGGGCTGCTGATCGCGGCGGTGGAATCCAACGATCCCGTGCTGTTCTTCGAACCGAAGCGCATTTACAACGGCCCCTTCGACGGCGATCCCAACAAACCGGCGGAGGACTGGTCGCGTCACGAAGGCGGGGATGTGCCCGAGGAATATTACAGCCTGCCGCTGCGCCAGGCTGCCATCGTGCGGGAAGGGGCGGATCTGACCGTCATCACCTACGGCACCATGGTGCATGTGTCCCGCGCCGCCGTCGAGCGTTCCGGTTTCGATGCCGAGATTATCGATCTGCGTACCCTCGTTCCGCTGGATATCGAGACCATCACCAAATCCGTGCACAAGACGGGGCGGTGCGTCGTCGTGCATGAGGCCACCCGCACCGGCGGTTTCGGTGCGGAAATCCTGTCGCAGATTCAGGAAGATTGCTTCTGGGACCTCGAAGCGCCGATCGAACGGGTGACCGGTTGGGACACCCCTTATCCCCATGCATTCGAATGGGAATATTTCCCGGGACAGGAGCGGGTTCTGACCGCGATCGAAAAGGTAATGGGAGCCTGACATGGGTCGCTATGTATTCAAGCTGCCGGATATCGGCGAAGGCATCGTCGCGGCGGAGCTGATCGAATGGCACGTGCAGCCGGGCGATGAGGTGGCGCAGGACGATCTGATCGTCGAGGTGATGACCGACAAGGCAACGGTGGAAATCACCGCTCCCGTATCGGGCAAGGTGCTGACCCTGGCGGGCGAGGCGGGCGATCAGGTCGCCGTCGGCAGTGCCCTGATCACTTTCGAGGTGGAAGGCGAGGGGAACGCCGATGCGGCGGAGGATGAGGCCGCCTCGGGCACGGAGGCAACACCCCCCTCGCCGGCAAAGGCCGCCCCGGCGGCAGAGGAAAAGGCGGACGTTCCGCCGGCGGAGGTTTCGGCGCCTCAGCGTATACCCGGGCGCGAGGCGGCGCCAGCCGCACCTGTCGGGGATGCCCCCGCTGGTGCGGCAACGGCCGGGCCGGGTTTTGCCACGCGCGGCCCCGGGCAACGGCCGACGGCGGCCCCGGCGGTACGCCGGCGGGCACGGGAACTGGGCATCGATCTGGCTTTCGTGCCGGGCAGCGGCCCTGCCGGGCGGATCACCCACAAGGATCTGGACGCCTATATCGCAAGCGGCGGGCAGATTGCAGGCGGCGGGTCCGTTTCCGCCGGGACGGCGCGCCGCGAGGGCAGCGAGCAAATCAGGGTGATCGGCCTGCGCCGCGCCATTGCCGAGAAGATGCAGGCATCGAAGCGGCACATCCCCCATTTCACCTATGTGGAGGAAGTGGATGTGACGGCGCTCGAATCCCTGCGGGCCGATCTCAACCGCCGTTACGGGCAGGAGCGGGGCAAGCTGACGCCGCTGCCGTTCATCATCCGCGCCATTACCCTGGCACTGCTGCGCTGGCCGCAATGCAACGCCACCTATGATGACGAGGCCAATATCGTCACCCGCCATGCCCCGGTGCATATGGGAATCGCCACCCAGACCGATGGCGGGCTGATGGTGCCGGTGCTGCGCCATGCCGAAGCGATGGATCTGTGGGAAATGGCCGCCGGCATCCGCCGCCTGGCCGAGGGGGCCCGCGCCGGCAAGCTGCCCGTTGACGAACTGACCGGATCGACGATCACCGTCACCAGCCTCGGCCCCCTGGCCGGGATTGTGACGACGCCGGTGATCAACCGCCCGGAGGTGGGCATCATCGGTCCGAACAAGATCGTGCCCCGCCCGATGATCGTCGATGGCCGCATCGAAACCCGGATGATGATGAATCTGTCGTCCTCCTTCGATCATCGCGTGGTCGACGGTTACGATGCCGCCGAAATGATCCAGTACATCAAGGGGCTGCTGGAACAGCCCGCCATCCTGTTCATGGAGTGATCCAATGGCTGAAGCATTGAAGTGCAAGGTGCTCGTCGTCGGCGGCGGGCCGGGCGGCTATGTGGCGGCCATTCGCGCCGGACAGCTGGGGCTCGATACCGTTCTGGTGGAGGCCGGGCGCCGTGGCGGCACCTGCCTGCTGCGTGGCTGCATTCCCTCCAAGGCGCTGATCCGCGCCGCCACCCGTTTCGAGGAGATCGGCGAAAGCCTCGGCAAGGACGGTGCGCTCGGCATACGTGTCGATGGCAGGGTTTCCTTCGATCTGGCGGCGGCCGTCGCCTGGAAGGACGGGATCGTCGATCGGTTGAGCGGCGGCGTGGACATGCTTCTGAAAAAGGCCAAGGTCCGCGTGGTCGAGGGTTGGGCGCAGTTCCGCAATGCCAAGACCTGCACGGTAAAGACACAGGCCGGGGCGGTCGAGATCACGGCCGAGCATGTCATTCTCGCCAATGGTTCCGTGGCGGCGGAAATTCCGCCCCTGCCGTTTGGCGGCAATGTCATTTCATCGACGGAAGCCCTGTCCCTCGATCGCTTGCCCGAGCGTCTGGCGGTGATCGGAGGCGGTTATATCGGTGTCGAGCTGGGGACGGCCTTCCGCAAGATGGGGGCGGAAGTGACCTTTATCGAGGCCATGGACCGGCTTTTGCCCGGCTTCGATAAAGAATTGAGCGCCCCGGTGGTGAAATGGCTGAAGAAGCATGGCGTCAACATCCATCTCGGCGCCAAGGCCCTGGGTTGCGAGGATGGTGAAGACGGTGTCCGGCTGTCCTTCGCCAATGCCAAGGGGCAGGGCCAGACGATCGAGGTGGACAAGATTCTGGTCACGGTCGGCCGGCGGGCGAACACCCAGGGCTGGGGGCTGGAGAATATGGCCGTCGATCTCGACGGGCCGTTCGTGAAGGTCGATGAACGCTGCCATACCAGCATGCGCAATGTCTGGGCGATCGGCGATCTGGTCGGCGAGCCGATGCTGGCGCATAAGGCCTCGGCCCAGGGTGAGATGGTGGCGGAAATCATCGCAGGCGAACGGCGGGCCTTCGATCCGGTGGCCATCCCTGCCGTCTGCTTCACGGAACCGGAGATCGTCTCGGTCGGCCTGACGCCGCAGCAGGCGCGCGAGGCCGGAACCGAGATCGTGACCGGCAAATTCCCCCTGGCGGCCAATGGCCGGGCGCTGACCCTGGAAGCCGGGAATGACGGCGGTTTCGTGCGTGTCGTCGCCCGTAAGGACAATCATCTGGTGCTGGGCATTCAGGCAGTGGGCCGTCATGTCGCGGAACTGTCGGGCGAATATACCCTTGCCCTGGAAATGGGCGCGGTGCTCGAAGATATCGCCGCCACCATCCATGCCCATCCCACCCTGTCCGAAACCCTGCCGGAAGCATCGCTTGCCGCGCTTGGCCATGCCATTCATGCCTGATCCCATGCCACGGGATTCCATGCCTCAGGCCGCGCGGGAGTGATTCAGACTATGATGTAGGGTCTGAACCCCATTATTCTGTTTGCATCCTGCAGCATGGGGAAATGGGGCGCGCGCCTTTCCCTTGCGGATGTGGAGGGCATGATGATCGAGCTGATGAAGGAAAGCGCAGGGCCCGTTCTGGGCTTTCGTGCCGGTGGCGTACTCAGCGATGCCGATTACCGGGAGGTGCTGATCCCGGCGCTGGAAAAGGCCATTGCTCAATATGGCAGGGTGCGTTGCCTTGTCTGCTTCGAGGAGGATTTCCGCGGTTGGGAGGCTCTGGCATTGTGGGACGATGCGGTGTTCGGCATGAGCCACCGGTCGGATTTTTCCCGCCTGGCGGTGGTAGGTGCGCCGGAATGGCTCGATTGGGCCGTGAAAATGAGCGCCTGGCTGATGGATGGCGAGGTGCGGACCTTCCCGCGCGAAGAGCTTGAGAAAGCCTGGAACTGGGTGAAGGAAGGCGCGGTTTCCGCCAGGGATGGCGGGCAATAGGCCTTATTCCGGCATGACGGTTTGCCGCGGCGCGCTGCGGTCGCTGCAATCGTCGCGTTCGCACAGGCGGCAGGCATGTCCGATCGGCATGACGTGCGGCGGTTCCTCCAGATCGAGGCCCCGGGCGTATACCAGCCCCCCCGCATCGCGGATATGGCATCCGATGGCGCAGGCCGAAAGCGATTTCGGCTGCCCATAGGCGCTGTATGGCCCCTCTGTCGTGCGGGCGATGACGAAGAAGCGGCTTTTGTCGGGCAATTCGGAAATCTGCGTCTGGATAACCCCCGGGGCGGTGAACGCCCGGTAGACCACCCAGCGCGGACAGGCGTTGCCATGGCGGGGGATGCGGAAGCCCGTGGCGCTGAAGCGGTGCTGGATGTTGCCGGCGAGATCGACCTGAATCAGGTGAAAGGGGATGCCCTCGGCACCCGGACGGCGCAGGCTGACCAGACGATGGCAGACCTGATCGAAGGATGCGCCGAAATTGCAGGCCAGGGCTTCGATATCATAGGCGCATTGGCGGGCGCTGCGCAGAAAATCGTCATAGGGCAGAAGACAGGCGTTGGCGAAATAGCGCCACAACGCCTCCTCGGCTGCCTTGCGGGCCGGCTGGCTGGTGTTCTCGCCGATGGTGCCGGTCAGGTCGGCGCATAATTCACTGCGGGTGAGGCGGCCGATCAGCATGACAAGCTGCATGTTGATTTCCGACCGCGGCAGGGCGCGGGAGAGAATGAAGCGCCGCTCGCCGTTGCGGTACTCAACCGCAGGGGCATCCTCTTTGCCAATGTCGCGGATATCGACCGTGATGCCGAGACGTTCGAGCATAAAGGCGATCAGCCGGGCATGGGGGAAGGGTCCGTCGAGACCGGCATCGCGGCGCAGTTCCATGGCGGCATCTTCGATTTCCTGAATGTAGTGATTGCGCGATTGCAGGAAATCGGCGGCCATTGCCCTCGGGGATGCGTCTTCGGCGAACTGGGTGATGTCATCGTCGCCGACGAATTCGAGAATGTCGCTGACGGTTTCGGTCAGGTTGCGTGCTTCCCCCAGCAGGATGCCAAGGAATTTCTGCCGTTCCGCGGCAGGCAGGTCGCTGTTGTCGTGCAGAATTTCGGCGAAGGAGGTGATCGAGGTCAGAAGATCGCGCAGCCGATAGGCAGAGCCGGAAAGAAAGGCATTGCTGGCCAGGCGTTCGCTGAAGTTCTGCAGATCGTTGCGCAGGCGCCGGTAGCTGCGGTGGGATTTGATCAGGGCCTGGCACAGTTCCGGCGCTTCCAGGGCCATTTCCCGGGCGTCATTGCCGCTGATGGCCATCTCCTCGAACAGAGGATCCTTGAAAACCTCGGCCACTTCACCGGCGAGCGCGATATCCCGCCCGGGTGAAAAGGCCTGCGGATCGATATCGAGCACCCGGGATATTTCCAGCAGCAGCGGAACGGTCAGGTTGCGCCTGTCATGCTCGATCAGGTTGAGATAGCTTGCCGATATGCCGAGGCGTTCGGCGAGCTCTGTCTGCGATAGGCCGCGTTCCATGCGCAGGCGCCGCAGATGCCGCCCCATCTTTGCATTTTCCGTCGTCATTCCGGCTCTCCCGTTGCTCAGGGCATTATGGCAAGCTCCTGGATATTTTCAAGATTTACAAGTTAACAAATAATATATTTCTATATTAACACTGAAAATAATAGAAAAATCAATATGTTATTGACATTATGGCATTTATGTGAAAATTATTTTCAAGATAACCGCCACTCAAGAAGCGGACTGGACCGAAATCGATTGAATTGGGAGTGAATATGTCCGAGCGCAAAACTGGCAAGTCCGGCGGCTGGTCCCGCCGGGGAATCCTGAAGGCAGGCGCCACGGCGGGGGCCGTGTCCGCATTGTCAATTGGTACACCGACCTTCTTCATCAAGGATGCATGGGCGCAGAAGGCCATCGGCAACTTCCCGGTAAAGGGCAAGTCAGTCGTTTTCGGCTTCAACGTGCCGCAGACCGGCGCCTATGCCGATGAAGGCGCCGATGAACTGCGCGCCTACAAGCTGGCCGTCAAGCATCTGAACGAGGGCGGCGGCATGCTGGAAACCCTCAAGCCCAGCTCGCTGAAGGGTAACGGGCTGTTGGGCAAGAAGGTCGAATATGTGGTTGGCGATACCCAGACCAATCCCGATGCGGCCCGCACCTCGGCCCGGCGCATGATCGAACGCGACAAGGTCATCATGTTCGGCGGCGGCTCCTCCTCGGCCGTGGCGATCGCCCAGCAGTATCTGGCGCAGGAGCTTGGCGTGATCTTCATGTGCGGCCTGACCCATTCCAACGACACGACCGGCAAGGACAAGCGCCGCTACGGTTTCCGCCATTTCTTCAATGCCTATATGTCGGGTAAGGCGCTGGCGCCGGTGCTGGCCAAGGAATACGGCAAGGACCGCCGGGCCTTCCACCTGACCGCCGATTACACCTGGGGTCACACGCAATACGAATCGATCAAGCAGTTCACCGAGAAGGAAGGCTGGACGACCGTCGGCAATATCATGACGCCGCTGAAGGCCACCGACTTCTCGCAGTTCCTGACCGCGGTTCTCAATTCCGATGCCGATGTTCTGGTGCTGAACCACTATGGCAAGAACATGATCAATTCGCTGACCCAGGCGGTTGAGTTCGGCATGCGCGACATGCAGAAGAACGGCAAGCAGTTCGAGATCGTCGTGCCGCTGTACAGCCGCCTGATGGCGCAGGGCGCGGGTCCGGCGAACATCGACGGCGTGCTGGGTACCACCAACTGGAACTGGACGCTGCAGGATGCCGGTTCGCAGGCTTTCGTGAAGTCCTTCGAGGCCGAGTACGGCTTCCCGCCCTCGCAGGCGGCGCAGACCTGCTATGTGCAGACCCTGCTCTATGCCAATGCCTGCGAAAGGGCCGGAACCTTCTATCCGCCGGAAGTGATCAAGGCACTGGAAGATTTCGAGTTCGAAGGCACCGGGCCGGGCAAGACCCTGTATCGCGGCGGCGATCACCAGTGCTTCAAGGACATTCTGGTCGTGCGCGGCAAGGGCCCCGACAAGAAGAAGGGCAAATACGACCTGCTGGAGATCGTCGATCAGGTGAAGCGCGAGGACGTGATCTATCCGGTCAATACGTTCCCGGGCGAGCTGGGTCCGTACGAACCTGCATAAGTGCTGATAAGCCGGGGCGTGGCAATGCCTGCCCCGGCTTGTTGCGGCTTGGATCTGTCAGGCTGCGCACAGCTTTTCAGCGTGCGCGGTCTGCTGGGTTCCCGGTGGGAGATGCTCTATGTCCGGCAGTTTAATCAATCATGTTTTTCTTCAGATTCTGACCGGTCTGCAGCTTGGGGCGATCTATGTGCTGATCGCGCTGGGCCTGACCCTGATTTTCGGCACTCTGGGGGTCGTGAACTTCGCCCATGGCGCGCTGTTCATGCTCGGAGCCTATTTTGCGGTGATCATTGCCGGAAAATTCGGCTTTCTGACAGCGATTATCGCGGTACCGTTTCTGCTGTTCATTATCGGCATCATTATGGAACGGGGGCTGATACGGTTCTTCTACAACCGTCCGCACACGGATCAGATCCTCGTGACCTTCGGTCTGGCCATCGTGGTGCAGGAAACGCTGAAATGGATTTTCGGCGCCAACAACATTCCCTTTCCCCTGCCGCGTTGGGGCGGGGGCATTCTCAAACTGCATGAGTGGCTGCCGTTTCTCGAAGGCTTCGTCGCCTATCCGAAGTGGCGGATGATCCTGATCTTCGTGTCGCTGGTGACGGTCGCCGCACTATTCGCGCTGCTGCAGTTTACCCGTTTCGGCCTGATCGTGCGCGCCGGTATGAGGGATTCCGAAATGCTGCGCTTCCTGGGCATCAACATCACCCGCCGCTTTGCCATTGTCTTTGGCCTCGGCGCCATGATCGCGGGTATTGCCGGCGCCTTCGGCGGTCCGGTCACCCAGGTCGATCCCGAAGTGGGCATGGCCTTTCTCGTTCCCTCCTTCCTGGTGGTGGTGATCGGGGGCATGGGCTCCTTGCCCGGGGCGGTGCTGGCCGGTTTCATGCTCGGCATGGCGATCAGTTTCAGCGCTCAGTATTCGGCGATCCAGCAAATTATCATCTATCTTGTTGCCGTCATCGTCCTGCTGGTGCGTCCACGCGGGCTGCTCGGCCAGAAAGGGGTTATGGAAGAATGAGTTCCAAGCCTGCACCGTCGTTTATCAGGGCCAATATGCCGGTCATTGTCTTTGCCGTCATTGCCTTGACCATGCCCTTCTGGTTTCCGCTTGTCGGCGGTTATGCCGGGCTGGATACGAAGATTCTCATCTGGGCCATCTTTGCGATCGGGTTCGATATCCTGCTGGGATTCACGGGGTATCTTTCCTTCGGCCATGCCGCCTTTTTCGGCGTGTCCGCCTATGTGACCGGGCTGATGCTGCTGCATTATTCGGCCAATATCATCCCGGCCATGATTGCCAGCGTTATCGTGACCACCATCATCGCCGTGATGGTCGGGTTTCTGACCCTTCGCCGGTCGGGCATTTACTTTTCCATCCTGACGCTGGCCTTCGGCGAGATGTTCTATGCGGCCGCCCTGTCGATCTTTTCCGACTGGACAGGAGGCGACAACGGCCTGACCGGCCTGCCGACGCCCGAGCTGTTCTCCATGCCCTTCAAGGAGAACAATGTTTTCTACCTGGTCGCCGTTTTGGCAATCATTGGCTATTACATCGCCCGGCGGATCGGCAATTCGCCTTTCGGCATGATGCTGCGGGCGGTGAAATCCAACCAGACCCGTCTCGAATTCACCGGTCTGGACGTCAAGAAATACAAGCTGTCGGCCTTCGTGATCAGCGCCATCTATGCCAGTGTCGCCGGATCGCTGATGGTGATTTACGAACCCTATGTTGCAACGGAATTCGTCCATTGGTCCACTTCGGGCAAACTGGTGATCATGTCGGTTCTCGGCGGGGTCGGCACTTTGTTCGGGCCGATGATCGGTGCTGCCTTCATGCTGTATTTCGAAAATGTCATCTCGGCCTTCCTGCAGGAGCAGTGGCTGCTGGTGCTGGGGCTGGTGTTCATGTTTATCGTGATCTTCCTGCCTGGCGGTTTCGTCGAAGGAGCACAGCGGCTGAAGAGGGCCATTGCCGGTAAGGCGGGCGATGGCAATGCGTCGAAGGGGGCGAGCGAATGACCAAGCCAATCCTGGATGTATCGCGGGTTTCCAAAAGCTTTGGCGGTCTGCGGGCCCTGCAGGATGTCAATCTGCAGGTTATGGAAGGGTCCATCCATTCCCTGATCGGCCCCAACGGTGCCGGTAAGTCGACCCTGCTGAATGTGATGACGGGGCTGCTGCAGCCGGATGAAGGAACGATCACCTTCGACGGGCGTACCCTGCAAAATGTCACGCCTCATGAAATCAACCAGTACGGCATTGCCAAGGTTTTTCAGACCCCGGCGATTTTTCCGGAAATGACCCTGCTGGAGAACACGCTGATACCGGCTTTCGCCAGGCGTGACGGCTCCTTCCGCGCCAATCTGTTCGAAACGCCGGAACATGCGCATGAGGTTTACGAACAGGCGGAAGAGGCCCTGGCCGAGGTCGGTCTGCAGGATCACATGAAGCAGGAGGCGCGCTACCTCTCACGCGGTGACAAGCGGCGGCTGGAGCTGGCGATCTGCCTGGTGCAGAAGCCGAAGCTGCTGTTGCTCGACGAACCGACGGCGGGCATGGCCCGGCATGAAACGGAAAGCACCATCCAGTTGCTGAAGCAGATCTCCTCCAAGGGCATGACCAAGGTGATTGTCGAACATGACATGAGCGTCGTGTTCAGCCTGTCCGACCGCATCACCGTGCTGGCCCAGGGGCAGATCATTGCCGAAGGCGGGCCGGATGAAGTCCGTGGCAACCCGAAGGTGATCGAAGCCTATCTTGGGGAGGAACAGGAATGAGCAACGGCGCCTATTTTTCCTGCCGGAACATCAATGCCTATTATGGCGAGAGCTATATCGTGCAGAATGTTTCCTTCGATATTGCCGAGAAGGAAATCGTGGCGCTGCTGGGGCGTAACGGTGCCGGCAAGACGTCGACGCTGCGCACCATAGCCCGGGCGCACGAGCCGTCGCTGAAAAGCG
Source organism: Sneathiellales bacterium (assembly GCA_026992315.1). Classification (GTDB taxonomy): domain Bacteria; phylum Pseudomonadota; class Alphaproteobacteria; order Minwuiales; family Minwuiaceae; genus JALXAG01. The sequence goes on from JALXAG010000113.1 coordinate 13,041, forward strand.
GAGAGATCTATCTGGACGGCGTCGCCCTGCACGAAATGCGAACCTATCAGGCCGCCCAGCACGGTGTGCAGCTCGTGCCCGAGGACAGGCGGATCATTCCGGGCATCACGGTCGAGGAAAACCTGATCCTGGCCCAGACGGAAGGCAAGCCCGGCTGGCCGCTGGAGCGGATCTATCAGTCCTTTCCCCGGCTGGCGGAACGGCGCCGGCAGGAGGCGACGACCATGTCCGGCGGCGAACAGCAGATGCTGGCCGTGGCCCGTGCCCTGGCGCGCGATCTGAAACTGCTGCTTCTCGACGAGCCCTATGAGGGGCTGGCCCCGGTTATCGTGCATGAGATCGAAGCGATCCTGCGCGAGGTCAAGAAGCTGGGCATCACCACGATTATCGTCGAGCAGAACGCGCTCGCCGCCCTGAAGCTGGCCGATACGGCCATCATTCTGGATACCGGCGAGGTCGTCTTCCGCGGTACGGCGCAGGAAGTGCTCGATAACAAGGAATTGCGGGATCAGTATCTCGCAATTTGACTGTCTTCCCCGTGTGGTCACGGCGCCGGTGCCATGTGCCCGGCGCCGCTTTTTTGTTCCGTTCTTTCCGATTGCATAAAATTTCTCCCCTCCGGGCAATGCTTGACCCGTCGCTTTCGCGGTGGCAGTAGATGGGCCGGGTACAGATGGCGTGAGGGATGGTCGTGAGTTTCCGTACAACACTGGCGGCAGTGCTGATAGTGGTACTGAACCTGGCGGCGATGCTGCCGGAGCGGGTGCTGGCCGGGGCTTCCGGTCCATTGCCGCGTTTCGTCTCTCTCCGGGCCGACAAGGTGAATATGCGCACCGGACCCGGCCGCCGTTATCCGGTAAGCTGGGTCTATCTGCGCCGGGGCCTGCCGGTAGAGGTGATCGGCGAATATGAGCTGTGGCGCAAGGTGCGCGATGCCGATGGCGATGAGGGATGGATCTACCGCAATCTGCTTTCGGGCAAGCGCACGGCCATGATCGTCGGCGGAACCGCCATTGCCCGGGACGGGCCAGGTGAAGGATTCCCGGCGGTCTTCAGGGCCGAAGCCGGCGTTATCGGCGTCCTGCGCGAATGCCGGGCACGATGGTGCCTGCTGGAAGTGGACGATCGCGAGGGCTGGATCCGTCGCGACCGTCTTTTCGGCGTTCGCGAGGGGGAAGTTTTCGGATAGACATGCAGCCTTCCCCTTCGTCCGGCGAAGGGGAAGGCAACCGCCGGCCGGCGGTTGCCTGTTCAGGGATGGTTTTTTCAGCCGTCCAGGTCGCGGGCCAGTTCGCGGCGGATGGCTTCGCTGAGTACGGCGATATGATGATAGGCCGGATGGGTGATCCGCAGCTGTACCTCTCCTTCCATGGATCTGAATTTGGCGATCTGTTCATCGTTGAAGGGGAAGTGCAGGAACTGCACGCTCGATGCCTTGCCTTCGGCGTTGGTCCGATCGACATCCTCTTCGGCGCGGGCGTGGATCACCTCGTCCAGGAAGGCCAGTTGCACCGTTTCCTCGACCCCGCCAAGGCGGCCAAGTTCGCGTTCGCGGCGGACGGGGTCGTCGATTTCGAACATCAAGGTTGCGACCAGTTCCCTGCCGTCGGGGATCAGGGGGTTGTAGGCGGAAAGCTCGTCGGCAATCTGTTCCTCGCCGCCGCGTTCGATGCGCAGCATCTCGTGGATCTGCCACCACATGGTGTCGCGGTTTTCAAAGTAGAAGGTGGCGAAGGGGCCGATGGGAACGCGACGATTCTGCTTGATGGCCAGAAGCTCCCGGCGCTTGTCGGCACGGATTTTCATGAATTCTTCCATGGGAAGAATATCGTCACGGGTCAGTTTACGGGCACTCATGATTTCATCCTCGGTTCGCGGTATCGGTTCACTCGTCATCGAGCAGGCCATAGGCCCGGGCGATCAGTTCGATCGGGTGGCGTGAATGCTGCGGCAGGGGCGTTTCCGCTTCCAGCATCTCCATACCCTGAAGGATATGCTCGCCAGCCAGGGGGCATTCACTGACCACATGGGCAGTATCCGGCGCGGTCTTGACGGTTTTCAGGGCCTGGCGGGCGACCGGCTTGCCGACCTTGATGGCGGTGTCGAAAAACTTCTTCTTCACGCCCCAGGATCCGCCATGGCCGGAACAGCGTTCGATGACCTGCACTTTTGCCTGCGGAATCTGGCGCAGCAGTTCCGCGCCTTTCGGTCCCATGTTCTGGGCCCGCGAATGGCAGGCCAGATGCATGGCAACGGGGCCTGACAGCGGCTTCATTCCTTCGGCCAGCCCCTCGTTTTTGGCGATATCCATCATGTATTCGGATATGTCCTGAACGGCGCCGGCAAGGCGGGCGATATCCGGATCGTCGGGCAGCAGCAGCGGATATTCGAATTTCAGCATCAGGCTGCAGGACGGTGTCAGCGAGATAATCGTCCGTCCCTCCTCGATATAGGGCATCAGCGCCCTGGCGATGTGCCGGGCCTTGGCGGCCACGGTTTCGATGTCGCCATGTTCGAGTTGCGGCATGCCGCAGCATTCCGGATAGGCATGAATGCAATCGACACCGTTTTTGGCGAGCACCCGCAAGGCCGCCTCCCCCGTCAGCGGGTTGTTGTAATTGACGAAGCAGGTGGCATAGATCACGGCCTTGCGCCCGTATGCAGGGGCATCGGCATTGACGGGCGGGTGTTCACGCGCGGCCCGTCTTTCAAAAGTGGGGCTGTTGAACGGCGGCAGTTTGGCACGACGGTCGATCCCGGCGATTTTTTCCATCGCCGGGCGGGTCAGGGTGTTGTCGCGGCGGGTGGCCCAGTTGGCCAGGCGCGGCGCCATGGTCCCCAGTTTGCCGTTTCTGTCGGTGCGGGCAATCTGTTCGTCGAAGAAGCCGACGCCCTTTTTACGGTATTGCGCCGCCCGGTAGCGCAACATCAGATGCGGGAAGTCGAGATTGAATTCATGTGGCGGCACATAAGGGCATTTGGTCATGAAGCACATGTCGCACAGCGTGCAGTCGTCGACGACAGGACCGAAATCCTTACTGTCGACGGAATCCAGCTCGCCGGTTTCCGATTCATCGATCAGATCGAACAGGCGTGGAAAACTGTTGCACAGGTTGAAGCAGCGGCGGCAGCCATGGCAGATGTCGAACACCCGGCGCAGTTCCGCATCGATCTTGTCGGGATCGTAGAATTCTTCCGAATGCCAGTCCAGGGGATGGCGGATCGGGGCTTCCAGGCTTCCTTCACTCATTGCTCGCGGTCCTCGTGTCGGTCTACCCGTTAAAGCGGCTGTCTGCACAGGCAATACTCATTCAGGTTGCGTATGCGGGTACGAAAAATCTTAAAAAAGGGGAAGATCCGGGCCTTTCCGGGCCCGGATCGGAGAGATGCCGCTCAGCTGTCGAGGCTGTCGAGCGCCTTCTGGAAACGTCCGGCATGGCTCTTTTCGGCCTTGGCCAGGGTTTCGAACCAGTCGGCGATTTCATCGAAGCCTTCTTCGCGCGCCGTGCGGGCCATGCCCGGATACATATCGGTGTATTCGTGGGTTTCGCCGGCGATGGCCGCTTTCAGGTTTTCCGGCGTGTTGCCGATGGGCAGGCCGGTGGCCGGGTCGCCGACTTCTTCCAGAAATTCCAGATGGCCGTGTGCATGGCCGGTTTCCCCTTCCGCGGTGGAGCGGAAAACGGCGGCGACATCGTTGTAACCTTCGATATCGGCCTTCTGGGCGAAATAGAGATAGCGGCGGTTGGCCTGCGATTCGCCGGCAAAGGCGTCTTTCAGATTCTGTTCGGTCTTGCTGTTTTTCAGGGACATGATGCCTCCTCCTTAATTTGATCCAGGGGCGGGGGGGTGCTGCGGCCCGGACGGGCCGCCGGCGGACGGTTTTTCCGCACCCGCCACCTGCCATTAACTATAGGCGAAGGAGGAGAGGGCTGTCAATAGAATTGAATTATTCTAATTAAGAATTAGTTGGGGCCCTGTTTCTGCAGCCGGATGATCACATCCACATGGCCGACCCGGTAGCCGTCGGGGGGCTCGGGCAGCTCCGGCAGGGTGATGGCGTTGCCGGGAATATCGGATATCTCCCCGGTTTCCGGACAATAGAAATGATGATGCTCGCTGGTATTGGTGTCGAAATAGGATTTTCCCGGATCGACGACGACCTCATGCAGCAGCCCGGCCTCGGTGAATTGGTGCAGACTGTTGTACACGGTGGCCAGCGATACCTTGATGCCTTCGCGCAGGGCCTCCTCATGCAGGGATTCGGCCGTGATATGGCGCTGCCCGTGTTCCAGCAGCAGCCGTGCCAGGGCAAGACGCTGGCGTGTCGGCCGCAATCCGGCCTCGCGCAGGCGGTCGATGATCGGGGCGAAGGGCCGCTTTTGGGTATTCGGCGTTCGGGCCGTCATATTATCCATACCATTCCATTTTTCATTTACGCTATCGGCATCCTGTATGTTGCCTGTTTGCGTGCAACTTCTTTCCGGGGGCAACCCTGTCTACATGCAACTTTCACCGGTTGCTTATACGCGGCTGCTATAAACGCATAACGCTTCTTTGCCAAGCAGCATAACATGTATATTGTAATTATTCAAATATACCCCCTGCTCTGTGATCGCGGGCAGGACCCGGCAAGGCATGCAAAGAGCGATTATCCGCCTTCCGGGGGTGCTTCGCGCTTGACCTGAGGGGCCTGCGCGCATATGGAAGATGTCACCGGCAGATGCAGGCCCTGTCCTGCCTGCTGCCGCCAGGAAGGGGCCTCATTCAGGGGCTCCGCCATGACGGTTTCCGGGGGTGCCACAAGATGGCCCTGATTATGGGCTTCGCTGGATGGTGAAGGGCGCCCCGTATCGCCGGATTGGCGCCAGTAAATTGGACTTGGACGAAAATCGTGTTTCAGCCCAAATCGAGTTACTCATATGACGAGTTGATCGCCTGCGGTCATGGTGAATTGTTCGGGCCGGGCAATGCCCGCCTGCCGCTGCCGCCGATGCTGATGATGGACCGCATCACCAGGATCAGCAAGGAAGGCGGTGAATACGGCAAGGGCGAGGTTGTCGCCGAATTCGATATTCATCCGGATCTGTGGTTCTTCAAGTGCCATTTCGAATCCGATCCCGTCATGCCCGGCTGTCTTGGCCTCGATGCCATGTGGCAGCTTGTGGGGTTCTATCTCGGCTGGTGCGGCCTGCCCGGCAAGGGGCGTGCACTCAGCGTCGGACAGGTCAAGTTTACCGGCCAGGTGCTGGAGACGGCGAAGAAGGTGACCTATAATATCAGCATCAAGCGTGTCGTGGCGCGCCGGCTGACATTGGGCATTGCCGACGGTACCATGAGCGTCGATGGCGAGCTGGCTTATGAAGCCAAGGATATGCGGGTCAGCCTGTTTCAGGAGCAGGAAGGCTGATACGGCCCGGTATTCAGGGCTGAACGGTTTTATCAAGGGGATATGAATGAGGCGTGTCGTCGTCACCGGAATGGGCGTGGTGTCCAGCATCGGCAATAACAAGGCCGAGGTTCTGGACTCCCTGAAGCAGAACAGATCCGGCATAAAGTTCTGCCAGGATTTTGCCGATCGCGGTTTCCGCAGCCATGTATACGGGCCGGTATCCTACGATGTGGAAGCGAATATCGACCGCAAGCTGCGCCGTTTCATGGGGGACGGTGTCGCCTATAACTATGCGGCGATGGCCGAGGCGATCGCCGATGCCGGGCTTGAAGAATCGGATGTATCCAATGTCCGCACCGGCCTGATCATGGGCTCCGGCGGCCCCTCGACCAAGAATCTTCTTCAGGCTTTCGACACCGCCCGCGAAAAAAGCCCGAAGCGGGTCGGCCCCTATATGGTGCCGCGCACGATGTCGAGCACCAATTCCGCGGTGCTGTCGACCGCCTATAAGATCAAGGGTGTCAATTATTCGATCAGTTCGGCGTGTTCGACCAGCGCCCATTGCATCGGCAATGCTTCCGAGCTCATTCAGATGGGCAAGCAGGACATCATCTTCGCCGGCGGCGGCGAGGAAGTGCACTGGACCATGGCGGTGATGTTCGATGCCATGCCTGCGCTCAGTTCCCGTTTCAACGACCGTCCCGAGGTCGCCTCCCGCGCTTATGATGTCAACCGTGACGGCTTCGTCATTTCAGGCGGTGCCGGGGTCGTGGTACTTGAAGAGCTGGAACATGCGAAAGCCCGCGGAGCCCGCATCTATGCCGAACTGGTCGGTTACGGTGCCACCTCCGATGGCTATGACATGGTTCAGCCTTCCGGCGAGGGGGCGGTGCGCTGCATGCAGCAGGCCCTGGCCACGGTCGGCGAGAAGGTCGATTACATCAATGCCCATGGCACCAGCACCCCTGTCGGCGACCTCCGCGAGATCGAGGCGGTGAAGGAAGTCTTCGGTGACGATATTCCGCCGATCAATTCGACCAAATCCCTGACCGGCCATGCCCTGGGCGCGGCGGGCGCCAACGAGGCGATTTATTCGCTGCTGATGATGGAACATGACTTCCTCCGCCCCTCCGCCCATATCGAGGAGCTGGATCCGGCGGCGGCCGATGTGCCGATCATCCGCGAGAACATAGACAAT
>JALXAG010000114.1 GCA_026992315.1 Sneathiellales bacterium
CATGATCGACGGGGAAATTGCTTTCTTCTCGCAATATGTCAACATCAACCCGGACGATCCGGCGGGTTTCGCCGCCCTCGGCGCCGCCCTGCGCGCCAAGGGGGAATTCGCCGCTTCGGTCGAAACCTACAAGGCCGGTCTGGCCCGGCATGCGCAGGAGGCCGCCCTGTGGCACGGCATCGGCACCACCATGATGCCGATGGCCGATGCCGAAAACGCGGAAATCTTCTTCCGGGAGGCCGTGCGCCTTGACCCTTCCCTGGCCGAGGCCTGGGCCAATCTCGGCGATCTGCTCTATGCCCTCGATCGGCCGCAGGAAGGCTATGCCTGTTTCGAAAAAGCGATCGCCCTGAAGCCCGATAGCGGCCGCATCGCTTTCAATTTCTCCATGTGCCTGCTGCTGGACGGCAAGCTGGAGGAAGCCTGGCAGCATTACGAAGGCCGCCTGCGCCCGGGTTTTCCCGGCCTGCCGCAACGCGATATCGACCTGCCCCGCTGGCAGGGAGAGGACATTTCCGACAAAACCCTGCTGATCCTGGCCGAACAGGGCGTCGGCGATGAATTGATGTTCTCGACCCTGTTCGCCGATGCCATCGCTTGTGCCGGACGCACCGTCATCGAATGCGATGAACGGCTGCAGACCCTGCTGGCGCGCAGTTTTCCCGATGCCGAATTCCACCCCTGGCAGGGTGAGGGAGACGCACAGGGCAAGCGCCGTCATTACGACTGGCTGGCGGAAGCCGGACCGGCAGACGTCATGATCGAGGAAGGCAGCCTGTTCAAGCATTTCCGCCGCAGCATCGCCGATTTTCCCCCTACCCCGCATCTGCTGCAGGCCGATCCGGAACGGCTGCACAAATGGCGCCGGCGTCTCGGCGCGCTCGGATCCGGCCTGAAGGTCGGCCTTTCCTGGCGCAGCATCAAAAGCGATCCCGGACGCATCGGCCATTACCCGGCCATTGCCGAACTGGCGCCGCTTCTCATGGTGCCCGGCGTTCACTTCGTCTCCCTGCAATACGGGGATGCCGAGGATGAAATCGCCATGATGGAGGAACAGCTTGGCATCGCCATTACCCGCTGGCCCGATCTCGACCTGAAGGACGATTTCGAGGAAACGGCGGCGCTGATGGCCAATCTCGATCTGGTCATTGCCCCGACCAATGCGGTGCGCGTTCTCGCCGCCTGTCTGGGACGGCCGGGCTGGGTGATGTCGCCGGGGCCCGCGCCGTTCAATCTGGGCCAGGAACGCTGCCCCTTCATGCCGACGCTGCGCGATTACACCAAGCCCCCGGGACCGGACTGGAGCCCGGTGATCGCCGCGATGACCGCCGATCTGCAGAAATTGGCCGGTGACGGCGGCGAAATTACGCCCTAACCTGCCGCTGGAGGGAATCGATCCATGACGGCAGCCGGCAACACCCCCCCGCTGAAGGGAAAGCGGGCATTGGTCAGCGGTGGCGGACGCGGCATCGGCGCGGCCATTACCCGTGCCCTGGCCCGGGCGGGGGCGGAAGTCGTCGTCACCTGGCGGGAACGACGGGAAGAGGCGCAAGCGCTTGCCGCCGAACTGGCGGCATCCGGGGTAAAAATAAGTCTGCATCGTCTGGACATTGCCGATCCCGCGGCAATCGCGGCACTCGCCGCCGATCGTGGCGCAAAGGGCGGAGTCGATATCCTGATCAACAATGCCGGCATTCTGCAGCAGAAGGACTTCTTTACCATCACGGCGGAGGAATTCGACCGGATCTTCGCCGTCAATGTACGCGGCACCTTTCTCATGGCCCAGGCCTTCATGCGGCAGATGCGCAAGAACGCCCAGGGCGGCAGCGTGATCAATATCGCCTCGGTCGGCGGGCAGCTCGGCGGGCCGCTCGGGGTCCATTACGCCGCCAGCAAGGCCGCCGTGATCGGTCTGACCCGTTCACTGGCGCGCATCGGCGCCCCGGACATTCGCGTCAACTGCATCTCGCCCGGGATCATCGAAACCGAAATGGTCGCCGAAGAACTGGCCAGCCCCGCCGGAAAGGCCAAAATCGCCCAGACCCTGGCCGGACGCGCCGGATATCCGGAAGAAATCGGCGAATGCGCCGCCTTTCTGTGCAGCGACGGCGCCCGCTACATCACCGGCCAGACCATCAATGTCAATGGCGGGCTGTATCTTGGATAAGGAGGGAATCGCGTGTTAGGGGCCGAAATCATCGCCAGCATCCTGCATCATGCCGGGGTGAAACGTGTCTTCCTGTTTCCCGGCGGCACCATTGCGCCGGTTCTCGAAGCCCTGCGCAATCAAGGCATCGAACTGTTCTGTTCCCGCCATGAACAGGGGGCGGGCTATGGCGCCATCGGCGCGGCGCGGGCCACGGGGGACATTCAGGTGGTGCTGGTCTCCTCCGGCCCCGGGGCGACCAATGCCGTAACCCCGCTGGCCGATGCCTATTTCGATTCCCTGCCGGTGCTGTTTCTGACCGGTCAGGTCGGCACCGCCGATATGCGCCGGCCCGGCACCGTGCGCCAGAAGGGCTTTCAGGAAACCGATACCGCCGCGATCATGGCGCCGATTGCCAAGGCGGTTCATGTGGCGAAATCCCCCGACGATCTGCCCGAAATCGTCACGGAAGCCCTGAAGACACTGACCGAGGGCCGCCCCGGCCCGGTCGTCGTCGATCTGCCGATGGATGTGCAGCGCGGCGAGGCCAAATCGATCCCGACCGCCTATCCCGCCGATACGATCGCCGCCGGCCAAGCCGCGGACGACCCGACGCTTCAGGAAATGGCCGCCGCCATCGCCGCGGCAAAACGCCCGGTCATCATTGCCGGGGCCGGCTGCCGCAGTGAAGCGGCCCGCAACGCCCTGCGCCGCCTGGCCCGGCATGCCGGCATACCGGTCAGTCAAAGCCTGCCGGCCCTCGGCGCCTTTCCGACCGACAATGCCCTCTCGCTCGGCTTTCATGGCCATACGGGCAATCAGACCGCCGGGCTGGCGATCCAGAATGCCGATCTGCTGCTGGTTCTGGGCTCCCGCCTCGACCTGCGTCAGACCGGCACCGAAACCGATGACTTCGCCCCCGGCGCCCGCATCCTGCGCATCGATATCGACGCGGCTGAAATCGCCCATGCCCGCACGCGCCTCGATATGGTTCTGCAGGCCGATCTGAACAGCGCCCTGCCGCGCCTGGCGGATTTGCTGGAAGAACACGAACAGGCCGAACGCCGCGACTGGCAGGAACGGATCGCCGCCTGGAAGCGGCAATACCCCCTGACCCCCGTCCATGAAGGCGGGCTGAAGCCGCAGACGGTGATCGAAACCGTCGATGCCCTGACACGGGGACAGAAGGTCGTTGTCAGCTCCGGCGTCGGATCGCACCAGCAATGGGCGGCACGGCATTTCACCTACGACCTGCCCGATCGCATCTGGCTGACTTCGGCAGGCCATGGCGCCATGGGTTATGACCTGCCCGCGATCATCGGCGCGGCGATCGGCCTGCCGGATGCCCTGCCTATCTGTTTCGTCGGCGACGGCAGCTTCCAGATCAATATTCAGGAGCTGGGCGCCATCGCCGAAGTCGGCCTGCCGGTGAAAATCTTCCTGCTGGATAACCGCCGCCTCGGCATCGTCTCGCAGTTCCAGAATTTCAACTGGCAGCGGGATCTGACCTGCGGCGACAAGGCCAACCCCGATTTCGCCGCCATTGCCGAAGGCTACGGCATCACGGCCCTGCGCCTGGAAGATCCGGCCCTGTGCGAGGAATCCTGCCGCGCCATTCTCGAAACACCGGGTCCTGCCCTGCTGCATTGCCTGATCGACCCGCGCGAGGATGTTTCGCCGATGCTGATGGCCGGTCAGCGGCTTGACGGCATGTGGCCCTATCGCTCATGAACAGCGCGCGCAAAACCCTGCTGGTCATCAGCGGCGGCACCGAAACCGTTGAAGGCATCCGCCAGATCCGCGAGGATCTCGGCACCCGCATCGTCGTCAGCGACGGCAACCCCAAAGCGCCGGGGCTGGCACTGGCCGATCATGCCCTGATCGCCAACCCTTACGATCCTGAAGAAACGCTTAGCGCCGTGCGAGGCTTTCTCGGCAATGGCGGGCGGATCGACGGGGTATTGTGCCTGGCCTGCGATGCCCCCCATACCGCCGCCGCCGTTACCGCGGCGCTGGGCCTGCCCGGCATTTCCCCCGCCGCCGCCCGCGCCGCTACCGACAAATTGCTGATGAAGGAGAAACTCTCCGCCGCCGGGGTGCGCATTCCCTGGTTTGCCGCGGCCCCCGATGCCGCCAGCCTTCCGGCACTGGTCGCCGACCGCCTGCCGGTCATCGTCAAGCCGGTGGACAGTCGCGGTGCCCGCGGCGTCACCCTGATCCGCCGGGCAGAGGATCTGCCCCATGCCTGGCACCTGGCCGCGGAACAATCCCCCAGCGGCCGCGTCATGACCGAAGCCTATCTCGACGGTCCGCAGTTGAGCACCGAAGGACTCGTCATTGAGGGAAGCTGCCATAATGCCGGTTACGCCGATCGCAATTACAGCCGCCTCGAACAGTTCGCCCCGCATGTGATCGAGGATGGCGGGGAACTGCCCAGCCGCCTCGCCCCCCCGGTTCTGGCCGATGCCGACGAACAGCTCGGCCGGGCGGCCCGGGCGCTCGGCATCTCTTTTGGCCCCCTCAAGGGCGATGTCGTCATCCATCGCGGCCGGGCCCATATCATCGAGGTGGCCGCGCGGCTTTCCGGCGGCTATCTGTGCACCTACGAAATTCCGATCAGCTATGGGGTGCCGCTGGTGCCGCTGGCGGCCCGTCAGGCCCTGGGGGAACGGATCGACCCGAAAGCCCTGCGCCCCCGCCCCGGCCCGGGCACCTGCCAGCGTTTCGTTTTTCCCGCCGCCGGGCGGGTGATCGCCATGGAGGGAATAGAGGCCGTCCGCGCGCGCGATGACTGCATCCTGTGCGAAAGCCGCTTTGCCGTCGGCGATATCATTCCGCCGCTGGCCAGCCATGTCGGCCGGGCCGCCGTGGTCATCATGCGCGGGCACGACCGCGAGGATGCCGTCCGCCGCGCCAACGAGGCCGCCGCCTCGATCCGCATCGAAACGGCGGCACCGTGAAACGGCCCGGCGGCAGGGTTGTCCGGGTAGCGCATGTTTTTTGCTACGGCAGGCCCCGGCTTTTGCTAAACTCCTGCCCTGAACACGGATGCGGGGCTTGCCGGCCCGTCGCCGCGGGGCGGACGGAAGATGCCGGCTTTATACGGGGATCATGACATTGACGGACATTCGCAGTTTTGCATCGCCGGATATCGATCTGAACGGAAAATCGATCCTGATCACGGGCGGAACCGGCTCGTTCGGCCAGCGGTTCACCCGTCATATCGTCGAGAACTTCACGCCGCGACGCCTGGTCATCTATTCGCGGGACGAGCTTAAGCAATATGAAATGGCGGCGAAATTCCCGCCTGAGAAATACCCCTTCATCCGTTTCTTCATTGGCGATGTGCGCGATCTCGACCGGCTGAAAATGGCCTTTCGCGAAATCGACTATGTCGTGCATTGCGCCGCCCTGAAGCAGGTGTCCATCGCCGAATACAACCCGTTCGAATGTATCCGCACCAATGTCGTCGGCGCCGAAAACATCGTCACCGCCGCCCTGCGCAATGACGTGCAGCGCGTTCTCGCCCTCTCAACCGACAAGGCGGCCAATCCGATCAACCTCTATGGCGCCAGCAAGCTGGCCTCGGACAAGATCTTCATCGCCGCCAACAATCTTTCCGGCAGTATCGGCACCCGTTTCAGCGTCGTGCGCTATGGCAATGTCGTCGGTTCGCGCGGCAGCGTCGTCCCCTTGTTCCGCAAGCTGCTGGCCGATGGCGCCGAGGCGCTGCCCATCACCGACCCGCGGATGACGCGTTTCTGGATCACCCTGGCGCAGGGGGTCAATTTCGTCATGTCCTCGATGGCGATGATGCGCGGCGGGGAAATTTTCGTCCCCAAGATCCCCAGCATGAAGGTCATCGATCTCGCCCGCTGCCTGGC
>JALXAG010000115.1 GCA_026992315.1 Sneathiellales bacterium
TCTTCATACCCTCATATGCGGCGGATGGATATCATGCAGTGGTTAAGATGTCGCGAAACAATGCCATCTGGCCGCGGCTTGTGGCTTCCCAATCGAATTTTTCCGCATGCGCGCGCGTGGCGGCGCGCTCCGGCGGTGTGGCGAAAAGGTCGCGGATGGCCGCGACGATGGCTGCGGCGGTGCGGGTCTGCACGATGCGTCCTGCCGCCGGTGCGGTGATGATTTCACCGACACCGCCGACATCGGTTGCCACCGCCGGCGCGCCGCAGGCCATCGCCTCCAGCAGCACATTCGGCCAGCCCTCGCGCGAGGAGGCCAGAACCAGGGCATCGGCAGCGCTGTAGATTGCCGGCAGCTCCTCATGGGGCAGACGGCCGGTGAATATGACCCGTTTTTCGAGACCCAGCCGCCGGGCCAGATCGCGCAGGCGCCGATCTTCCGGACCGTCCCCGGCGATCAGCAGGCGGGTATCGGCCGGCAGGTCGCGCAGGGCCTCGATTACAAGATCGTGACCCTTGTTTTCCACCAGATTGCCGACGGAGACAATCAGCGGCCCGGTAATGGCAAAGCGCATCCGCACGTCTCCGGCGTCCCGGGGGCGGAACAATGCCGTATCGACACCGTTGCGCAACACCCGCAGACGCGGATGGCGGATGCCTATTTCCTCGGCCCGCCGGGCCAGGGCGGCGGAAACGGTAATAATTCCGGCCGCGCTGGCCGCTGCTTCGCGGATCAGCCGGGCGGGGCGGGGATATTCAGGCAGCAGGTTGAGATCGCTGCCGCGGGCGGTAATCACCACCGGTTTGTTCAGCCTCCGGCCCAGCCAGGCGGCGGCGACACCGTCGGGATAGAAATAATGGGCATCGATCAGATCGAAATCATAGCCCCGCTGCTGCCAGATTTCCGCGCCGCGCAAAAAGGCGCCGAGCAGGCTGCGGGGCGCCATGTTCATGCCGATTTTCGGCAGAAGCATGTAACGGGGATGCAGAATATTGATACCGTGGCGGGTTTCCGCGCCGGGGGCGGCGGCGAAACGTGCCCGGGCCCCGAAACGCGGGTGGCTGAAGGGAAACCAGGGTACCGGGGCGATAACGCGGGCCTCGATGCCGCCGAGACCGAGAAGCTGGCGCAGGCGGTTTTCGACAAAGACGCCATGGGTCGGCATGGCGGCGTTCGGATAAAGGGTGGTGACGGTCAGAATTTTCACAATATTAATGATTAAGCGGTTTTCTGTGATGGCGGTTGCTGAAATATATCCTTATAGCGGCTAAAGTAAGCGTTAATAGTAAGACATTTATCTGTGGCGGAGATCACGGTTTCGACTTTACCCCGTTTGCCGCCGGGGATGCTGCCGCCACCGAAACCGTATTCCGGCGGCGGAAGTCTGAAGCCAAGCGGAGGCGATGCGCATGATACGTGGTTTATGGCTGCTGACGGGTGTGGTGGTTGCCGTCGTTGCGGTTTTTCTCGCCTATCCCTATCTCGGCGCCCTGCAGACGGCGCTGAGCACCCTTGCCGGCGGGGATGCGGGGCTTCAGGCATCGCCGGTGGCATCCTTCATTCTGGCGGCGGGGCTGGCCTTGCTGGTGGTTTATGCGGTCACCACCCTGACCGGGGCGGTTTCAGCCGCTGTTTCCGTGCTCAGCATGCAGAACAATTTACGCGGGCTGATCTGGCATCAGGAACAGGGGGAAAGCGTTCAGCCGCAGGATTTGCTCGCCGCCGTCGATGCCGAGATCTTCGCCGATGCACTGCAGAATCATATCGCGGGTATGCGGGAAATCGCCATGCGTTCGCTCCGGCGGGCCAGCCGTATTTACGCCGCCCGCCCTTCCGCCGATCTGCTGGCCGCTGAGGTTCTGGTGCTGCGGCCGGTTTTTGCCGATGTCATGCGCCCGCTGCCGCTGCTTTTTCTGGCCGTCGGTCTTGGCGGCGGCGCGCTTGCCTATGCCGGTGGCGATGCCATGGGGCTGTTGGCCGGCGCGCTGGTCGGTGCGGCCGGGTTGGCCGTTCACTGGCTGACGGGGGTGGTGGTGGAATTGCGCCGGGCCCAGCTGCGCGACCTGGCGCTTCTGGTCGACCGGCTCTATCCGCCGCTTGGATCCAGTGAACCGGTGGCGATGCTGAGCCAGCTGTTCAACGAACATGCCGCACGTATGGACGAGGCCCGTGAAGCGGCGCTTGCGGCCTTGCGCAAGGATATGGCCGCAGCGGCGGCCGGCTTTGCCAAACGCCTGGAGGAATCCGAATCCCGGCGCGCCAAGGCGCTTGCCCGCGGCCTGCATGAAGGGCTGGAACCGATCGGCGAGGAGCTGCGCGCGGCCGCGGCAAAAATGGCGGCGGGACAGGAAGCGCTGCTTCAGGAGATCCTGGACAAGTTCTCTGCCGACTTCGATCGTCAGACGGCCGCGGCGCTGCAGGAAATGACGGAACGCCTGGAGGCACAGGTTGCGGAGAATGCCGCCAGGAGCGAGGCCGTAACCGCAGCGCTGAGGGAACATCTGGACGAGATGGCCTCTTCCGTTACCTCGCGCGGATTGAAGGGTCTGAGCGAGGCTGCGGAAACGGTGACGCGTCTGGCCGGTGTGCTCGAACATCTGAGCACAACGATCATTCCGGCGCTCAATCATCTGGTCAGCACGCAGGAGGATCTGCGCGATGTGATGGCGCGGGAAAACGAAACCGCGGCCCGTATCGCCGAGGCGGTGGCGGAATTGCGCAGACTGGCGGAAGGACTGACACGGACGCCGGCAGCCGAACAACCCGCCGGCTCTGGCAATCTGCGTCCGCTATCCCCGGTGGCCGATGAGGTGATCGAGGCCCTGGAGGAATTGCGCGCCGAAAACGAGCAGGCAGCCAAGACCCTGCCGCGCATCTGAAATATGACTTGAAACGGACCGTTACGGCCGAGGAAGAGGCAGAGGTTTCATGATTTATTCCCGCAGGCGGGTCGTTGGCATGCTGGCGGCGGCACCTTTCGGCGTTTCCGTTGTTCGACCGTCTCCCGCCCGGGCCCGTATTCCGGGCCCGCTGCCGGAGCTGGTGGCGGATGCGGATCTGCCCTATCGCCGTCTCGATGTCGAAAAATCGATCGCCCGCAGAAGCATCGTTCTTGCCGATGGCCGCGGCCTCGGCGCCTTTCCCCAGGGCTGCATCGTCGCCGTTCCGGCCGGTGTGCGCATTCCCCTGCCGTGGTGGAGCTGGCGCCTGCGCCGCGGCGGCTATGCCGACGGGGCCCGCCTCGTTTTCCGCAAGGAGGGAGAGGGGAAAAACCCGCTTTTCTTCGCGCCGGGCAAGCAGGGGGTGATGGCCGTAACCAACAATGCCCGCCTGCAGATTGGCCTGTCTCTCGAGGGGGTGGATCTGCAGGCGGGAATCGGCGGGGCGGCCCTGCGGCCGGTGGCCACCCGCCATATCGGCCTGAAGGACATGAAAATTCTCGGCGGCAAAAACGGGCTGGAAGTGCCGAGCTGGCCCTGCATTGTCGAGATCGACAATTGCGAGATCGCCCATTGCGGCCGCGGCGATGGCTATACCCACAATCTCTATGTCAGCTATGTGGAGAAATTCACTGCCCGGCGGAGCCGCTTTCATTCGGCGAAGCCGGAAGGCCATGCCTTCAAGTGCTATGCCCGCTTTATGGATATTCGCGATTGCCTGTTCGCCAACTGGCTGGAATGGGATGATCTCAAAGACGGCTATTACGGGTTGCTGCCGCCGCTGGATCTGGGGGCCTGGGGGCAGTCGCTGCTGATCAACAATACCATTTACCGCCGTGATCCGGCGCGCAATGTCTGCATCGATTACCGCAACCGCCAATATGCCAGAGGCTACAGCAAATACGTACCGGCAGGCTGGGGCACGACGGTTGCCGATTACCGGCAGGTGGACAATCGCGATGAGAACAACCCTCATCTGTTTCGCCACCTGCTTTATGGCAACCGGTTTCTCAACGGCGTTCTGCCCGATAACAGCATCGATGCTGCCATCCGCCGTGATCCCGGCTATGCGCTGCGTAACAACGGCAGTGCCCCATGGGCATCTCACGGGGCGCGGGAGGACAAACAGGCCCGCCGTCCCGATGACTGGCAGCCGCGCAACGAACGGGTGGTGATCTGGGCGGTGAAAAACCGCTTCGAGGGGGTGCCGTTTCGCCGCCGTTACCTGACGGCGCCAAACAAAAACCCCTCCGATACGGCGCCGGTGATCGAAAGCGAAGCCCTGCCCCTTTGGGCCCGGCCTCTGATCCGGGGCTGAGCAATGCAGCTGTTACCGGGGGAAAGGGTCGATTTCAACCGTTGGGAGGATCCGGCAGAGGGAAAGAAGGGCGACGGGAACGTCTTTCTTTCGCGTGGCTGGATCGAAACCTGGCGGGATTGCCTGCCTGAAGGATATCGTTCCCGGCTTCGCCTGCTGACGGACGGGGCAATCCCCGTGGCCCTGCTGACGGCATCGCAGCGGCACCGAGGACGGGTGTTGTGGCTGCATCAGTGCGGCGATGCCGCCTGCGACGGCATCGCGATCGAATATAACGGTTTTTCCCCCGCCTTCATGGCGCAACCCGATGCGCATGGGAAGATTCTGACCTGGCTGAAGGAGGAACTGCGCCGCCCGGGCGGGGCGGATGAAATTGTTCTCGCTGGTGTCCGGGCGGAGGAATGGAACCGCTATGCCGCCGTGGCGCCGATGCATCATGTCTGGCGCGATGTCCCGGGCTATTTCGTCGATCTGGCGGGACTGCGCGATACGGGCCGCGCCTATGAATCGGTGCTCAGCCGCAATGCGCGCCAGCAGCTTCGCCGGGCGCGGCGCCGCTACGAGGCTCATGGTCCCCTGCGCCTAGAGCGCGCCGGAGATGTGGAAACCGCGCTGGACTGGTTCGCCGGGCTGGAGGCATTGCATCAGCGCACCTGGCAGGCCCGGGGCAGGGCAGGGGCCTTTGCCAATCCGTTCTTCGGCCAATTTCATCGGGTGCTGATCCGCCGCCTGCTGCCCGCCGGTGGGGTGGAAGTGCTGCGGATTACCGCCGGGGAACGGTTGCTTGGTTATCTTTATAACTTGTGCAGCCGTACAACCGTATACGCGTATGCCAGTGGTTTCGATTATCCCGAGGACAGCCGTTACCGCCCCGGCATTGTCAGCCATGCCCTGTGTATCGAGGATCATCTGGCGGCAGGGGCGCGGATTTACGACTTTCTGGCCGGGGAAGGACGCTATAAGCGCAGCCTGTCCACCGGGTCCTATCGGTTGATCTGGGGACGGTTGCGCCGGCGCAGGGCCCGGTTCATGCTCGAGGCAACCTTGCGGTGGTTGAAGGCGCGGCTTCAGGGCAGGGGCGGCTGAAACCTGTCAGGGCTGCTCCGCGTTATTGCGGATGCGGCCCTGCAGGCGGCGGCCGATGGTCGGGATCTCGAGCTCGATTCGTTCTTGGCCGCCGGTAACGGGGGCAAGGTTGCGGTAGATGCGGATGGTTTTCGCCTGGGTGAAGACATTGGCCTCGATGGGAATGGTTGCGACAAGCTTGAAGCCATCGCCGCTCAGCAGCTTTTCCAGGGCGGCCATGCTGGGCAGGTCGGCCCAGAAGCCGGGCTCGATGACGATATGGGAAACGCCGTAACGGCTGAGCATCCGGCGGATGTCTTCGGGGCTGAAATTCAGATCCCGCACCCCTCGGCGGCGTTCGATGGCAACGCGCAGAAACAGTTTATCCGCCCGCAATACGGCGATATCGCGGCGTGGCTGCAGGCGCAGGTTGTAGATAAAGGATCCATCCCGATAACCTGAAAACAATATCACCGCATTCCGGGGCGCAATGGCGGCGATGCGCTCTGCTGCCTGGCGATAGCCGCCGACACGGGGAATCTCCTGTGTGGCAGCGGTATAGGCGAAATTTCCGATGCCGAACAGCAGAACCAGCAGCCCGCCCCGGCGGGATCCGGCCAGCAGGATAACGGCGCCAGTGGCGGCGAGGACTACGGGAAACAGGATAAACAGGTCATGGCGCGGCAGCCGGATGCCGATCATGGTGAAGAACAGATAGCCGAAGGCAAACCACAGCAGCAGGAACAGGATATCGGGCCGCCGCCAGCGGGAGGGGATCAGCCGGCGAAGGAAGGCCAGCAGTAAAAACAGCCCGGCGCCCGCCACGGTGAGCCATCCGAGCTGGGCGGGCATCTGACGCAGATAATAGCTCCAGGCCCGAAGGCTGAACAAAGGCAGATCGACGCCGCCGCGCCCTTCGACCGACTGGATATTGCCCTGTCCGAACGACAATACCATGGCGACAAGCGGTGCCAGCAGAAGCGTCAGCAAGGCCGCGGCGATCCAGAAACGGCGATCGCGCAGCAGGGCCGGGCCTTCCGCCATGGCCCAGACGATCAGAAACACCGGCAGCAGAAAGACGGTGTTGAGCTTGATCCAGACACTGGCAGCGAACAGCAGCAGCGCTGCAAACAACCAGCCTGTCGCACGAGGGGCGTCGGGGGGGTGTCGGTTGAAATCGAGAAAACGCAGGAAAGCCGCGACAGAGGCGATCAGCAGCGCATGGGCGGGGATATCGATCATAACCTGCCGGGCCCAGAGCAGGATTTCCGGCGCGCCTGCGAACAGCAAGGCTGCTCCCGCCCCGCCGAGCGGTCCCAGCCAGCGGGCGGCCAGGCGCCAGGCGGCGAGCAGGAAGATAAAGAAGAACACGGCGACGGCAAACTGGGCGGTGAAATGGCTTTCGCCGAAAAGAGCATAGAAGGCGGCCAGCACCCCGTAGAAGCCCGGCGGATAGAACAGAACGGTCAGGGCCGGATAGCGCAGATAGTAATCCACTGCATATTGGCGCGGGTCGGAAAACGGCAGATCGGTCAGCAAATCCTTGATGAACAGGCCGTTCAGGGCATGGCGCGGCGCATCGGACCAGTAGAAATCCCCGTCTGTCGGTGCGGTAAGGAGGGCTGTTGCCGCCGCCGCGGCCAGCAGCAGGACGATCAGCGCATTTTGCAGGACGGCGGGAGCAGGTCGGGGCATTTCAGCGTTCCGGTGCCGGTTTGGGACGGTCCGCGGGTTTGGGCTTTCCCCAGGTGAAGACCGAAGTCAGGGCATAGTTGAGCACGGCACCGGCAAGCGCGCCGGCCAGGCCCGACAGCCACCAGGACTGATCGCGTTCGAACAGATAGAAACCGATGCCGACATTGGCCACCGCGCCCAGCGAACAGGCAAGATAGAAACTGAGCAGCCCGCGGATGAAGGCCCGCCCGCGCAGGCGCTGATCGCGGTAGGTGAAGATGTTGTTGAGAATGAAATTGGTGGTCATGGCCACCAGCGTTGCCGTGGCCTGGCCATATTCGAAACTGGCGCCGAAAATACGGTAGACAAGGCCGAGCACGCCAAGATGAACGAAGACGCCGAGCCCGCCGATCATGGCGAAGAGGACGAAACGCACCGGCACGATATGACCGATGAGCTTGTCCATCAGCAGCATGAGATATTCCCAGGCAACCATGGTGTCGAGCTTGCTTTCGCCGGCATGGCGATTGCGGAAGGTATAGGGAACCTCTTCGAAGCGCAGAGGCCTTGGCGAAGAGGCGAAAATATCGAGCAGGATCTTGAAACCGATACCGGAAAGGCGGCGCATGGCGGCTTCCAGGGTTTCACGTCGCAGCATGAAAAAGCCGCTCATCGGATCGTTGAGGTCGGATTTGACGATCAGCCGGCTCAGTCGGGTGGCGAAGCGGCTGGTGGCCAGGCGGCTTTCGTCCCAGTCGCCGGTACCGCCGCCGGGGACGTAGCGGCTGCCGATGACGATGTCGAGATTCTTTTCCTTCAGCCGGCGCAGCATTTCCGGCAGGCGGGTTTCATCGTGCTGCAGGTCGCCGTCGATCACTGCCAGATAGGGGGCGGAGGATGCCAGCATGCCCTCGACACAGGCCGAAGAAAGGCCGCGGCGGCCGATGCGCTGCACGATGCGCACGCGCCCGTCCCGTTGTGCGATCCGGCGCACCAGATCGGCGGTGCCGTCATGGCTGTCGTCATCGACGAAAATGACCTCCCAGGCGAGCCCCTCGAGCGCCGCGTCCAGTGCGGCGATCAGGGCCCTGACGTTATCGCGTTCGTTGAAGGTCGGCACAATGACGGCCAGCTCGGGCGGCAGATGCGGTGAGGCGCTCATGAACGATAAATCCGTGACTGCTGAAAAGGCGTAATCAGTGGTTCCGGCCGGCGGGCGGCGGCAGTTTTTCATCCGCTGCCGGAAGGCCGTCATGCTGTTGCCGGGCGGCGAAGGGTTTTTCGTCCTTCATTGCCAGAAGGCCATGGGTTTGTCCCTCCGGCGGCGTCTTGTCATTGGTGATGGCCCAATGAATGACAATGGCGACGGCAATCAGGGCGACAAGAAAGAAAATGCTCTGGACCATGATTTATCGAAACACCGAATTCTGAATAAATAGTTTGCGTTGGATTAACCAAGCTATACTAGGTAATGGAAAACAGGATCTGATGCCACCGGATAACAGGGCCCGGTACCCATGAAAGCCATTCTTCTTGCCATCGTTATTTTCTCCTTTGTTCCGGCGGCATTGTTCATGCCTTATGTCGGCATATTGGGCTGGTCGTGGATCTCCTTCATGAATCCGCACCGCGAAGTCTATGGTTTCGGCTACAACATGCCCTGGAATCTGATCATTGCGGTAGCGACGATGGCGGCCTTGTTCTTCTCGCGCGAACGCAAGATTCCTCCGGCCAACCAGACCACGGTGCTGCTGGTTGTCTTTGCCGCCTGGTTCACCTTCACCACCTGGCAGGCCCCCTTTCCCGATGTTTCCTGGCCGCTGTGGAACAGAAACATCAAAACCATCCTGCTGGCATTGATGGTCGTCACGATCATGACGAGAAAATCCCGTATTCAGGCGCTGATCTGGATTATTGCCATTTCTCTCGGCTATTACGGCGCCAAGGGGGCGGTGATGCTGGTGGCCGGCGGCAATCCGGAAAACTTTGTCGGGGCGCGCCAGTCGATGATTGCCGACAACAATCATCTGGCGGCGGCCCTGGTGATGACGCTGCCTTTGCTCAATTATCTGCGCATATCTTCCCGCTGGCCTGCGATCCGTCTGGTGTTGCTGGCGGTGATGGTGCTGCTGGTGATGGCGGTCATCGCCAGCTTTTCGCGCGGAGGTCTGGTCGGTCTGGTGGCGATGATGACCTTCCTGTGGCTGAAGTCGCGCCAGAGAATCCGCATCGGCCTGCTGCTGGCGATGCTGGCGATTCCGGCCTTCTATCTGGTGCCGGAATCCTGGGTCGAGCGTATGCAGACCATCGAAAACGCCGAGGAGGACAAGTCCTTTCAGGGACGGCTCAATTCCTGGGAAGTGGCCTGGAAGGTGGCCCGCGAACGCATTACCGGCGTCGGTTTCGACGGACCGCAGCAGCCGCCGATCTATTACCGTTACGTGCCGATGGCGCCCCGCACCTTCGCGGCACACAGCATTTATTTTCAGGTTCTGGGCGAACACGGCTTCATCGGCCTGATTCTGTTTCTGCTGGTTTTCTTTACGGGCTGGCGCAACGCCGCCGATGTCATCCGCCGAACCCGCGGCGATCCCGGCTGGCTGTGGGCGCACGATCTGGCACGGATGATACAGGTCAGCCTGATCGGCTATGGCGTGGCCGGTGCCGCCCTGTCGCTGGCTTATTACGACGTTCCCTATGTTCTGGTCGCCATTACGGCCGTGCTGCGGGAAATGGTGCAGCAGCGCAATCTGGCCCGCGCTGCCGAGGCCCTGAATTCTCCGGCGGTGACGACGCCGCCCCTTGCCGCGTCTACCGGAGGGCCGGCCGCATCGGGGGGAGGGAGAATTTCCGCATGAGGAAATGTTCCTTAACCCCGCCTTTACCCAAATCCGGGCACGGTGCGGCAGATATTCCCGCGATGATTGGGGGCGGATTTCATTTCGGAAAGCGATGCCGTGGCGATGATTCTTTGCAATGGCCCGACAAGCCGATGGCAATCCGGTATCATTAACCATAATCTGCCGATAGCCGTGACGGTGCCGTACCGCCCGGAGGGGGCTGACGTGAGAAAGTACAGCAACAGGGAGCATCCGCCGACATGCCCATAGGCACCATCAGCTATGCCCTGAGCAGCCTTGCCTTCATGGTGCTGGCCCTGCTGGTGTTCTTCAGCGAAACTAGGGCTCACCACAAATGGCTGTTGTTTGCCGCCGCGGCGGTTTCCACCATATGGAGTGGGGCCATGGCCATGGCCCTTCAGGGTATTCTGCCCGCCTGGCCGGGGCTGCTGCTGGAAATTCTGCGCGATGTTTCCTGGATACTCTTTCTTGCCAATGTGTTGCGCGCCCAGTCGGGCGGGCGGAGTCTGGCCCTGCGCCGTATTCTTCAGATCGGCCTCGCGGTTCTGATCGGTCTCGCCCTTGCCACCGGGCAGCTGCAGGGCGTGGCCGGGGGGGCGATCTCTGCCGGCAGGCTGCGTTTTCTCATGGTGCTGGGCAATCTGTCCCTGGCCATCGTCTGCCTGCTGCTGCTGGAGAATATTTTCCGCAATGCCGGAGAGGATGCCCGCTGGGCGATCAAGTTCCTCTGTTTCGGCCTCGGGGGGGCCTTTGTCTACGATATTTTCCAATATGCCGATGCCCTGCTGCTGCAGCGTGTCGACGGCGAGCTGTTTGCCGCCCGCGGTTTCGTCAATGCCCTGACGGTGCCGCTGATCGCCGTTTCGGCCGCGCGGGCCAAATCCTGGACGATCGGCATACATGTTTCACGACAGGTGGTATTTCATTCGGCGACATTCATCGCCAGCGGCCTTTACCTGCTGCTGATCGCCGGCATCGGCTATTACCTGCGTCAGGTGGGGGGAAGCTGGGGGCCGACCTTTCAGATCATCGCTCTTTCTGGGGCGCTGCTGATGTTGCTGGTGGTCTTTTCCTCAGGCTCCGTACGGGCCAATCTGCGCCGTTTCATTACCGCCAATTTTTTCCAGTACAAATACGATTACCGGCAGAGCTGGCTGGATTTCATTCAGACCCTGTCCTCGGATGACCGGGCGGTGGGGCTGCATGCGCGCATTCTTCATGCCATTGCCGATCTGGTCGACAGCCCGGCAGCGGTGCTGCTGGTCTACCGGCCGGAAGACCGCGCTTTCTTCGCCACCGCCAACTGGAATTTCCCGCCCCGCATCCCGGCGCTTGCCGAAACGCATCCTTTGGTTTCCCGGTTTGAGGCCAGCGAGGAGCCGCTGACGATCGGCAGCGAGGGGACGGAAGAGGTTCTGCCCGAATGGATTGCTGCCAGCGAACGGGCCTGGCTGGTGCTGCCGCTGCGCCATCGCGACCGGCTGCAGGCCCTGCTGGTGCTGGGCAAATCGCGGGCGCTCAGGCGTCTGGACTGGGAGGATATCGACCTGCTGAAGACCGTCTGCCGCCAGGCGGCGAGTTATCTGGCCGAGGAAATGGCAACCCGCGCCCTTGACGATGCGCGCCAGATGGAGGCCTTCAACCGCCGCTTCGCCTTTGTCGTCCACGATGTGAAGAACCTTGTCGGCCAGTTGTCGCTGATGCTGAAGAATGCCGAAAAACACAAGGATAATCCGGAATTCCAGAAGGACATGCTGGCCACGGTGGCCAATTCCGTGGCCAAGATGAAAGGGCTGCTCGAACAGCTTCATGCCGAACGCGACAAGGGGGCCAAGGCCCAGCCGGCGCCGCTGGACGATATTCTGCGCCGTATTGCCCGCAACTGGCGGCGCCAGCATCCGGAGCTGAAAATTTCCCTGCCTGATGCGGGTTGTGCCCGGCCGGTGGACGAGAAGGCGCTGACCTCGGTGCTCGACCATCTGCTGCAGAACGCCGTCGATGCCACGGCGGCATGTTCCGGGGCGGGGCGGGTGTCTCTTCGTGCCCGCCGTCAAAAAGACGAAATTGTGATCGAAGTCGAAGACAACGGCCCCGGCATGGATGAGGATTTCATTCAGAACCAGCTTTTCCGCCCCTTGGATACGACGAAAAAAGGCGGTTATGGCATCGGGGCCTATCAGGTACGTGAAACCGTGCGCGCCATGGGGGGGCGGCTGGAAGTGCAATCGGTGCCGGGCGAAGGCACCGTCATGAAAATCGTACTGCCCTGTGCGGATGATGACGAAGTGGTGGCGAGAGTAACCGTAGGATCGGAAGCGTGAGCGAGAAAAACAACAGCCTGCTGATCGTCGAAGACGATGCCGGACTGCAGAGTCAGATGAAATGGGCGCTGTCAGATTACGACGTGCATGTAGCAAGCGAACGCAACGAGGCAATGACCATCATGCGGCGGATAGAACCGCCCGTCGTGGTGCTCGACCTTGGCCTGCCGCCGGATCCCAACGGCGCCAGCGAAGGGCTGGCAACGCTGGAGGAGATCCTGTCCTTCCGCCCTCAGACCAAGGTCATCGTTGCCAGCGGCAATGAGGACCGGCAGAACGCAGTCCGGGCCATTGGTCTCGGTGCTTATGATTTTTACCCGAAGCCGGTGGATATCGAAGTGCTGCAGCTGATCATCGGCCGGGCACGGCATCTCTATGAGCTGGAAGAAGAGAACCGGCGCCTGCTGGAGCGGGACGATGACGGACCGCTGTCGCATATCATCGCCGCCAGCCCGCAGATGATGAAGGTTTTCCGTATTATCGAGAAAGTCGGGCCTACGGATGTTTCGGTCTTGCTGACGGGGGAAAGCGGTGTCGGCAAGGAAGTGCTGGCCAAGGCCCTGCATGCGCTGAATGCCCGTGCCGACAAGCCTTTTATCGCCATCAATTGTGCGGCAATTCCGGAAAACCTTCTCGAGAGCGAGCTGTTCGGTCATGAAAAGGGCGCCTTTACCGGTGCGGTCAAGCAGACCATCGGCAAGGTGGAGCAGGCGGATGGCGGCACGCTGTTCCTCGATGAAATCGGGGAAATGCCCGCGGAACTGCAATCGAAGATGCTGCGCTTTCTGCAGGAACGCGAATTCGAACGCATCGGCGGGCGGCGGACCATACAGGTCGATGTGCGCATTATTTCCGCTACCAACGCTGATCTTCAGGCCCATATCGGAACGGGACAGTTTCGGGAGGATCTTTACTACCGGCTGAACGAGGTGAATATCGATATCCCGCCCCTGCGCGAGAGGACGGGCGATGCAGTGCTGCTGGCGCGTCATTTCCTGCAGAAGTTCAACAAGCAGATGAAGCGTTCCATCACCGGCTTCACCAACGATGCCCTGGCCGCGATCAGCGCCTATGCCTGGCCGGGCAATGTGCGGGAACTGGAAAACCGGATGAAGCGTGCCGTGGTCATGGCGGATGACAAGCTGATCACCATCGAGGATCTCGATATCGAAGGGCAGACCGCTGCCGATGGCTTTCCCACACTGAAAGAGGTACGCGAACGCGCTGAAAGCGAGGCCATTACGAAAGTGCTGGCCCTGACACAGAACAACGTCACCCAGGCGGCGAAGCTGCTCGGCGTCAGCCGCCCCACCCTTTATGACCTGATGCGTCAATACAATCTGAAGAATTGAGAGGACAAAATGCCGATCCGGGACGGGAACCAGACAGGGAGAAAACAGATGAAGCACGGTTTTTTCTTCACACGGAAGATGGGCGTCCTGTTGCTGGGATCGCTTCTGTTATCCGCGCCCCTGTCGGCACAGGCCGCTCAGAACGCGGTCAATGCAAAATCGGAAAAATATTATCGCGATGCACAGGGCTATCTGGACAAGGGCGATATCAATGCCGCCTCCATCCAGCTGAAGAATGCCATTCGCAGCGATCCGTCCAATGTCAGGGCCCGTTACGATCTGGCGCGTATCTATCTGTTTCTCGGCGATTACGCTGCGGCCGAGAAGGAACTGACGGTTGCCCGCGAACGCGGCATGGAGGATGAGAAAATTCTGCCGCTGCTGGCCGAAGCCTATCTGCGTCAGCTCAAATTCGACAAGGTTCTGGAAATTGCCCGCCCCGGCGACTTCGCCCCCGAACTGAACGCCCGGCTGCTGATACAGCGTGCCAATGCCTATCTCGGCAAGAACGATGTCGAAAATGCCGAGGCGGAACTGGAGCGGGCGGAGAAACTGGCCCCGGATCTGGCCGATGTTTACATCGCCCGTGCCCGTCTGCTCGACCGCAAAGGGAATATAAAGGCTGCAGAGGCGGCAATCGACAAGGCCCTGTCGCTGCAGGGGGATAATCTGCAGGCTCTGGTGCTGAAGGGCGATTACCGGCGCCGTCAGGGCGATTATGTCGGCGCCGGGAAGGCCTATGATGCGGCGTTGAAGAAGAACCCCAACAATCCGAATGCGGGGCTGGGGCGGATTTTCGTTCTGATCGCAACGAACAAGCTGGACGAGGCACAGAAGGCAATCGATCAGTTCATGCTTTCCCGCCCCCTGCCCATGGTCTATTACCTGCAGGCCCTGTTGTTTGCCCGTAAGGGCGAACTGGCCCCGGCCCTGAACGCCATTCAGGAAATGCAGAGCGCGGCGAGTAAATTCCCGCCGGCGCTGTATATGCAGGCGGTGCTGAACATGCGTCTGGGACAAACGGAACAGGCGCTGAGCTTTGCCAACCAGTATCATGCGCTGGTGCCGAAGGATCTGCGTGGCAATCTCATCCTCGCAGAGCTTTATCTGCGCCGCCGCGAGCCGCAGGCGGCCATCGAGATCCTCAAACCGGTGGAAGCGAAGGCAAAGAACAACTTCGCCCTGCTCAACCTGATGGGCAATGCCTATCTGGTCATGGGCGATGCGGCACGGGCCAATGAATATTTCAGCCGGGCGCTTGCCCTGGCGCCGGAAAACACGGCGGTCAAGACCCGTCGCGCCGAAAGCCTTCTCGCCGGGGACGATATTACCGGCGGGATCGACGAGCTGGAGAAAATCGTCAAGGAAGATCCCAAGGCCACGCGGGCGAATGTTCTGCTGATCATGACCTATCTGCGCCAGAAGGAATATGACAAGGCGCTCGCCGCTGCCGAACGGCTGAAGGCCGCCTCTCCAGAAAGCCCTGTTGCCGATAATTTCCGCGGCGCGATCTTCCGGGCGAAGGGAGAATTCGACAAGGCGAAGGCCGCATTCGAGGCGGCGCTGAAGACCCGGCCCGATTATTTCCCGGCGGCGATGAATCTTGCCGATATGGCCCGCGCAGCAGGCCGGATGGACGAGGCGGAAGAATATTACCGCAGCATCCTGAAGCAGGACGAGAAGAACATCCCGGCCATGGTGGCATTGGCCAAGCTTGAATTCGCGCGAAAGAACCCGGAAGCGGCAATGTCCTGGCTGGAAAAGGCGCTGCGGGCCGATGCCGGGGCCAAGGAACCCCGGCTGATGCTGATCGATGCGCTGTTGCGCCAGGGGCGCAAGGAGCGGGCTCTGGTGGTCGCCCGGGATATGGTGCAGGCGCTGCCGAACGATGCGGAGGCCATTTACGCCCTGGCCCGTACCCAGATGGCTGTGGGACAGACGGCCAGCGCGCTGGTCTCTTTCCGGCAATTGGTTTCTTTGCAGCCGGACAATGTCCAGGCCCGCTACAATCTGGCACAGGCTCTGGTCCGGCAGAAAAACATGGGCGATGCGGTAATGGTACTGGACAAGGCGATCGAGAAATTCCCCGAGGCTCTGCCCGTCCGTCAGTTGCGCCTGCAGATCGAGGCCCAAACAAGTTCTCCGGAAGCGGCTCTGAAGCTGGCTCGGGAATGGCGCTCGGAGATGCCGGACAAGGCCATGGGCGATATGCTCATCGCCGATATTCTCTACTCCATGAACCGGCTCAGGGAGGCCGAGGAGGCCTATCGGGCGGCACTTGCGAAGAAGCCGGCGCCGGGACTGGTGCAGCGTTTGTATCAGACCCTGAAGCGTGCCGGAGACGATGCCGCCGCCCGCAAGGTGTTGACCGACTGGCTTGAAGATCATGAAAACGATCAGGTGGTTCGTTATCTGCTGTCTTCGGACATGATCGCCGCCGGCGAATACGACGCCGCCATTGCCGAGGCGGAAAAGATCCTGAAAGCATCGCCCAAGAACGCAGCCGTGCTGAACAATCTGGCCTGGCTGTACGATCAGAAGAAGGATCCGCGGGCGGAGGAAACGGCGCGCAAGGCCCTGGCGCTTGCTCCATCCGCGCCTGAGGTTGCGGACACGCTGGGCTGGATGCTGATCAACAAGGGCAAGCTGGAGGAAGGGCGCAAGCTGCTGGAGCAGGCCCATGCCAATGCGCCGAAACACCCGCAGATAGCCTATCACCTGGCCGTTGCCCGCGCCCGTGCCGGGGATACGGCCGGGGCGGTGAAGGTTCTTGAGGATCTGCTTTCCGGCAAGGCGCGTTTCGAAGAACGCCCGGAAGCGGCAGCATTGCTGAAGTCGCTGAAGAAATGAGTGGGACTGAACGGGCGCAGCCTTCAGTGCCGTTGCGGCAGTTTCTGGTTGGCGTGATCGCGCAGCCAGAGACCGGCCATTTGCCGGTGTTCAGGATCGCTGGAATTGGCATAGATCTGCGCCTGTTCGAGACAGGTGATGTGATTTTCGCCGAAGCGCTCCACCAGCAGGCGGATGAAGAGAGGGAAGGTCTCGCAGAACAGATCGTGATCGTGAATATCGTCCTGCAGCTGTTCCTGCAGTTGCATGAGATTGGCAAAACGCTCGGCCCAGGAACGGCGCTGCAGCAGCCCGTGATAGCGATCTGCCAGTTCCATGGCCAGGTCCGGTGCCGGCACGGGTGCCGGCGCCTGGGGCGTTCCGGGTAATTTTACGGATAACCGCTTGACCATTGAACCTACCCATTCAGAGACAGCTCCATGGGAATATAGAACAGATGAGAGGATATATACAGCCCCGCACGCGGCGGCGATGCGGATAGGCAGGTTTCCCCCGTGTAGGAGGGGAAACGGATGTATGCGGAATCCGGGGTGGGAAATACCGCCATGCGGGGTTGTGAAAATTCGGGAATTCGGAAGATGCCCCCGGCCGGAGGCCGGCGCGGGCACAGAGGACGGGGAAGAGAGCATATGGCCGTAAAACGTAGGGTAGGCTTAATCGGGGCCGGTTTCATTTCGCATATCCATGCCGAAATCATCGCCCGCATGGAAGGGGCAAGGCTGGCGGCGGTGATCGATCCCGCACGCGGTGCCGCCGAACGGCTGGCACGCCAGTGGGGGGACAGCGACACCCGGGTTTTCGAACGCCTGGAAGAAGCGATCGAGGCCGGGGCGATGGATGCGGCACACGTACTGGTGCCGCCGCTTATGCATGAGAAGATCGCCACCGCCTTGCTCGATGCCGGCATCCCGACCCTGCTGGAAAAGCCGATGACAGTGGACTCAGCCTCCGGCAACACCCTTGCCGAACTGGCCGAAACCAAGGGCGTGACCCTTGCCGTCAATCAGAACTTCATCCACCACCCCGCTTTTCTCGGGGTCAAGAAGCTGATCCGGGAAGGCGCCCTGGGCGGATTGCGCACCATCTCGTGCCAGTACAACGTGCCATTGCGTCAGCTTGCCGGGCGGCAGTTCGGTCACTGGATGTTTCACCATCCGGCCAATATCCTGCTGGAACAGGCCGTGCATCCCCTCTCGCAGATCTGCAACCTGATGGGGGATGCGGCAAGGGTGAAGGCAATGGCCTCGAAACCGGAGGAAATATCGCCCAAGGTCCCGTTCCATCGTCACTGGGCGGTATCGCTGGAATGCGACGGCGGGCTGGCGCAGCTCAATTTCGCCGTTGGGCAAAGCTATCCGTTCTGGCAGGTTGCCGCCGTTTGCGACGATGGGGTGGCGGTCGCCGATATCCTTGCCAACCGCACCTATACCTTCCGGCGGACGAAATGGCTGGAATTCTACGATGCCTTTCTTTCGGGGCGGGCAACGGCGCGTGAAATCGCCTTCGAGAGCTGGCGCAACGCCGCTAATTACGTTCTGTCCACCGTGCGACTGAAGCCGCGTTCGGACGGGTTCACGCTGAGCATGAACAACAGCATCCGCGATTTTCATGCCGCCCTCGACGAGAAGCGCCCGCCCGAGAGCGATGCCCGTTTCGGCGCGGCCCTTGTCGGCCTGTGCGAGCGCATCGCCGACGATGCCGGTATCGACCGGGCGCCGCTGAAGACCCCGAAGCTGAAGACCCGGGGCAAATACGATGTCGCCATTATCGGCGGCACCGGCTTCATCGGCGTGCATACGGTGCGGCGTTTTCTCGATGCGGGGCACCGGGTCGGGGTCATGGCACGCAATACGACCAATCTGGCGCCTGTCTTTTATGACCGGCGCGTCACGGTCATCCGCGGCGATGTCACCCGGCGCGAGGATGTGGAAAAACTGGTGAAGAACGCGCGTATCGTTGTCAATCTTGCCCATGGCGGCGGCGGCGCCGACTGGGAGGCGATCCGCCGCGCCCTGGTCGGCAGCGCCGAAACCGTGGCCGAATGCTGCCTCGAACACGGGGTGGAAAGGCTTGTTCATGTCGGCTCGTCCGCCGCCCTGTATCTGGGGGACAAGGATGCGGTGATCCGCGGTGCCGACGGCGTCGATCCCGAATACGAGAAGCGCGCCGATTATGCCCGCGCCAAGGCCGAGGCCGACAATCTGATGTTGCGCCTGCATCATGAACGCGGCCTGCCGGTCTGCCTGCTGCGTCCGGCCATCGTTACCGGCGAAGGCGGACTGGCCCTGCATTCCGGGCTCGGCTTTTACAACAACGAGCAATACTGCAATGGCTGGGACAGGGGCGATCATCCGCTACCCTTCGTTCTGGTCGAGGATGTGGCCGAAGCGATCTATCTGGCCAGCCAGAAGGATATCGCCATCGGGCGCAGCTATAATCTGGCCGGGGATTATCGCCCCGATGCGCGGACCTATTTCGGCGACCTCGCCTATGCCATGGGCAGGCCCCTGCGGTTCTGCGGCCAGTCGCCGGCAATGCTGCAGGCCATGGAGATCGGTAAATGGATCGTCAAGCGCATCGGCGGGCGCGACGTGCCGTTTCCTTCCTGGCGGGATCTGAAGTCGCGCGGCATGGTCGCCCATATCGATTGCTCCGATATCAAGGAAGATCTGGGCTGGCAGCCGGTCGGCGAACGGGACCGCTTTCTGCGCCGGGGCGTCGAGGTTTACGGGGATGGCGGCTGACATGCCGCCGTCTGTCCCGCAAAAGACGCTGCTGCACGTTTTCTCGACCCTTGCCGTAGGCGGGCCGCAGATTCGCCTGGCGCAGATCGTATCCCATTTCGGGCGCCGCTACCGTCATCTTCTGCTGGCCATGGACGGCCGTCACGAGGCGCTTTCCCTGCTGCCGGCCGATGCCGATTTCCGGCTGCTCGAACCCGGTTTCGACAAGGGCGACACGCTCGGCAATCTGCGCCGCTTTCGCCGCTTGCTGCACCGACAGGATCCGGATCTGCTGATCACCTATAACTGGGGGGCGATCGAATGGGGTCTGGCCAA
>JALXAG010000116.1 GCA_026992315.1 Sneathiellales bacterium
TCCCTGGTGATCGCCACCGGCAGGGCAAATTGCCGGGCAATGCGGTAACCGAAATCGCTGGCACCGATCTTGGGAACGGATAAACCGCCGGTGGCGATCACCAGGGAAGATGCCCGATAAACACCCCCGGCGGTTTGCACCTGAAAGCCGCCCTCCGGCATTTTTCCGACCTGTTTCACCGCCACGCCCGGCAGGATTTCGACACCGCCCTCCTGGCAGCGGCGCAGCAGCATATCGATGATGTCCCGTGCGGAGCGGGCACAGAATAATTGTCCGGCCGCCTTTTCCCGCCAGGGAATGCCGTTCTCTTCGATCAGGGAGAGAAAATCGCGCGGCCCGAAACGTTTGAGCGCGGAAAGGGCAAAACGCGGATTGTCCGAGATGAAATGGGCAATATCCGCATTCAGATTGGTGAAATTGCACCGCCCGCCGCCGGATATGCGGATCTTTTCGCCGAGGCGGCGGGCATGATCGATCACGACGACCCGCCGCCCGCGCCGCGCCGCCACGCCTGCACAGAACAACCCGGCGGCACCGGCGCCAAGGATCAGCACATCCGTTTTCTCGCCCTGTTTCATGGCGGCTTTGTAACACGGTATCGCGGCCTGTCATCCCCGCTTTCACAAAGCCGTGTCTTGCCTCCCTGCGCCGATGCACAATTTCCCATCGCGGGGCTGAAGGAGGAACGGAAAAATGAGCATCTACAGCGATATCAACGCCGATCTGCAGATGGCGGCGGCATGCGATACCGCCGGAATGGACTGGCTGGACACCCCGCGCGCCGATGTCTGGCGCAAGCCGCTGGAACGGATCGGCGGGGAAATGGCGGCGCGGGCCACCACCCTTGTGCGTTATGGCCCCGGTGCCTCCTTCCATCGGCACGATCATCCGCAGGGTGAGGAAATTCTGGTGCTCGGCGGGGTCTTTTCCGATGAACACGGCGATTATCCCGCCGGCACCTGGCTGGCCAACCCGCCCGGTTTCGCCCATGCGCCCTTTTCCCGCGACGGCTGCGAAATCCTGGTCAAGCTGTGCCAGTATGGCGGCGAGGGGCGGCAGCGGATCGTTACCGACACCCTGCCCTGGCAACGCCGCTGCCGGCAGGGAACGTACACCCTTTTCGACGATCCCGCCTTTCCGGAAAAAACGATGCTGCGGGCCCTGACCGAAGAAGCGGTTCCGCCCGCCTATCATGACCATGACGGGGTGGAGCTTTACATTCTCGATGGTGTCCTGCGGGTCGATGGGCGCCGCTACGGCCCCGGTTGCTGGCTGCGCCGCCCGCCGGGATCGGCCTTGACGGTCAGGGCCGAAGGCTTCTGCCGCTATTACGAAAAACGCAACCACCTGCCACCCCCCGAAAACCGGCGATAAGGGCGGGTCAGGGCGTCAGTCGGCCGGATATGGGGTGAAATCCGCCGGCAGATCGTCCAGCGGAAAAACCGGCCGGCGCAGTTTTTCATAGTTCAGCAGATCGTTATCGGCGGTGGTCACGCCCTCGCCGTCCAGTGTCAGCGTCGCCCGGGCCAGCGGTGCGAAACCGGCCCGGTAATGGATCCGCGATTTCAGCAGCAGATAGCGTTTGTGGCGGGGATCGATGCCCAGGGATGTGAACACGCCGGTATCCCAGGGTTCGTGATGACGGGAAACGACAACGATCTGCATGCGCCCGGTATCCAGCACCGCGCTTGGCCCCATATGGACCCGGACCCCCGTATACATGGGGCCGCGCACGGTCCATTCCCCGTCGCTCAGGGTTCTGACGCGGCCGGTAATACGCATCGGCCGGCCGCGCAGGCCCAGCGCGGGCATGTCGGTTCTGCCGCCAAGATCGATCGTCACCTCGGCGCCGGCACCGGCCTGCATCATCGCCGCCACCGCCTCCGGGTCCCACACGGCGGCAACGGCGACATCCTCCAGCTGCTGGCGGTGAACCTCCTCGATCACGGTCATGACGTCCTGGGTGCCGCCGGAACCGCAGTTATCGGCATGATCGAGCAGAATGACCGGCCCTTCCGTCATCTGCTTCGCCTTTGCCACCGCAGCCTTCAGCGGGTGGTGGCGATAGACGAAATCCTCTCGCCGTTGCCAGATCCCCTCCAGCAGCGTCGTGCATTCGCGGGCGGCCAGTTCCGCATCCCCATCGGCAACGACAATGGCGCTGTTGCCCGCATCGGCCATATCGGCCATGGGAAATCCGCCGAAAACGGTGGCGGCAAGCACGCCGGGCCGGGATTCGGCCTGACGGGTCATGGCGATCAGCGATTTCATCGGCTCGTCGTCCGTGCCCTGGCAGAGGGTCTGCGACAGCAGGGGCGGATGCCCCCAGGACATCACCGGACGGCATTCGCCGCGCATTGCCGCCAGAACGATGCGCCCGACCTGTTCGGCAACCGCATGCATATCCACATGCGGGTAGGTCTTATAGCCGATCAGGGCCGTGCAGTTGCGCACCATGCGCGCCGTCAGATTGCAATGAAGATCGAGGGTGACGGCAATCGGCAGATCGGGGTCGATGGCGCGCATGGCCTCCAGCAATGTGCCCTCGCCGTCATCGGTATGTTCCGCAACCATGGCGCCGTGCAGATCGAGCAGGGCGAGATCGACGCCCTCCTCAACCGCGGCGAGGATCGGCCGCGTCATTCTTTCATAGGCTTCGCGGCTGACGGGACCGGAGGGCATGGCCTCCGCCGCGACGGGGGTGACGATTTCAGCACCGGCTTCGCGCGCCAGTTTCAGATAGGCGCCCATGGGCATGGCCGTGCCTTCATAGGCAGCCGCCGCATCCTCGCCGAAATGGGCGCCCCAATCGGCAAAACGCTGCCAGTCGGTGACGATCGGCGAAAACGTATTGGTTTCATGCTTCATCATGCTGATGAGAACGCGCATGGCTGCCTCCTCACGGCTGTATTCAGGCTGTGCCCCTTATTCATTTTTATACATATGAAACCGGGTATTGGAAATGCCGGCGGTGATCGGCTCGCGCAAAAACAAACCCCGCCGAAACGGCGGGGTCTGCGCAAAGCCTGGCCTGTGATCGGCGTTTACTGACGATTGCCCATCAGGCGCAGCAGGAACATAAACAGGTTCAGGAAATCGAGATAGAGCGACACCGCCCCCATGATCGCCGATTTGGTCGCGACATCCCCTTCCATGCGGTGGGCGATGAAATCGGCCTTGATCCGCTGGGTATCGTAAGCGGCAAGGCCGGTGAAAATCAGCACCCCGATGACCGACACCACCCACTGCACCATGCTCGACTGCAGGAAAATATTGACAAGCGAGGCAATGAAAATGCCGATCAGGCCCATGAAAAGAAAGGCGCCCAAACTGCTGAGATCGCGTTTGGTGGTATAGCCCCACAGGCTCATGGCGCCGAAGGTTGCCGCGGTGATGAAAAACACGCGGGTAATGCTTTCGGCGGTATAGATCACGAAGATTGAGGAAATGGACACGCCCATGGTCGCGACCAGCAACCAGTACAGTACCTGGATGGTCGTGACGCTCATCTTGTTCATGCCGGCGCTCATGGCAAACAGGATGCCGAGCGGTGCGAACATCACCACCCACATCAGCGGCGTGCCGAAGACGGCCTGGAAAAAGGCCGGGGAGCTGACGGTCAGCAGGGCGACGATGCCGCTGAGCGCCAGGCCGGAAGCCATGTAATTGTATACGCGCAGCATATACTGGCGCAGCGCGGTATCGACGACGGCCAGATCTGCCGGGCGGGTGCCGGCCACGGTTTGACGATATTCGGTGTTCATCGGGATTTCACCCTGCTCCACAGTTGAAGAAAAAGATAAAGGTGGGGAAGATATTGGCATCAAAGATGGCTTTTTCAAGTCCTTTCGCTGCGCAGTTTCTGCCATACGGCCCGGCCCAGCCCCCGCCAGGTACCGGCAAGACCCAGCAGAACGGTCACGACAACGCCGAAAAGGACGGTCGCCGCGATGATGGGAACATCCGCCTGCCAGTTCAGGCGCATCAGCCCGGTGACAATGGCAAAGGCAATGGCCGAACCGCCAAAAGCCGCCACCGTCCCGGCGATAAGACCGAGCAGGGCGTATTCCAGCAGAAAGCCCTGCAGAATTTCCCGCCGTCCGGCGCCCAGAACCTTGAGAATGGCGGCATCGTACTGGCGGCGGCGCGCCCCCGCAGCCAGGGCCCCGCCAACAACCAGCAGACCGCTGAACACCGCCAATCCGGCACTGCCGGAAATCGCCATCAGAATCCGGTTCAGCAGGCGATTCACCTCCTGCAGGGTTTCCTTCAGGCGAATGACGGTGATGTTGGCAAAACGCCGGGTGATGCGCTCATACAGCGCCCTCTCGCCCGCGCCGTCGGCCCGGGCGGTGGCGATATAGCCATGCGGGGCGGCGCGCAGCGTATCGGGTGAAAAGATCATGACGAAATTCAGCGCCATGCTGCCCCAGTCGACCTCGCGCAGATTGGCGATGCGGGCCGTGATCGTCCGCCCGAGAATATTGACGCCGATCTCGTCGCCGACGGCAAGGCCCAGACCGGCGGCCGCCTCGGCCTCGAAGGATACCAGCGGCGGACCGGCATAATCGGCGGGCCACCAGCTTCCGGCGACAATCCGGTTGTTCTCCGGCGGGGCGTCCGCATAGGTCAGGGCCCGGTCGCCGCGCAGCACCCAGCGGGCATGAGGGGCGATTTCCGCCTTTTGCACCGGCACGCCCTTCAGCGACACGATGCGTCCGCGCAGGCTTGGCACATCCTCGATATCTTCGACCCCCTCCGTCGCGGAGGCCAGTTTCCGGAACGGGCCGATCTGATTTTTCTGAATATCGATGAAGAAGAAGGCAGGCGCATCCTCGGGCAACTGATCGGTGATCTGACGGCGCAGATTGCCTTCGACGGAGACGATCGCCACCAGCAGCGAAAGCCCCAGCCCCAGCGACAGCACGATGCTGGCCGTGGCCGCCCCCGGGCGGTGGAGATTGGCCACCGCAAGACGCAGCAGCGGGTGACCGGAAATCCGCACCCTGCCCGCCACCCGCATGACCGCCCAGGCCGCCAGGCGCAGCAGGGCGAACAAGACCGCCGCACCGAACAGAAACCACAGCACGAAGCGGGGCTCGTCGCTGCTGAAAAGCGCCAGCGCCGCAACCGCGGCCAGGCAGAGGAGGATAACAGCCAGAAACGGCCATTGCGGCCGCTTGCCTTCGTCGCTGACGAGAGCACGGAACAACCCGGCGGGCGAGATTCTGCGCGCCAGCGCCAGCGGCCACAGGGAAAAGGCCAGCGCCGTCAGCATGCCGAAGGCGGCGGCCAGCACCAGCGGCGCCGGAAAAAGACCGATGGCTATGGGCACCGGCAAGGCCCCGCCCATGAGGGAAACAGCCGCCCAGGGCAACACGGCACCGAGCAGCAGCCCGGCAACGGTGGCAATGGCCGCCAGGGTCAGAATCTGCAGCAAATAGATCGTGAAAATGGTGCCGCTGCCGGCCCCCAGGGATTTCAGCGTCGCGATGGCAGGGCGCTTCATCGCCATATAGGCACCGACGGCGTTGGCAATGCCGACACCGCTGATCAGCAATGCCGTCAGCCCGACAAGGGAAAGAAACAACCTGAGCCGTTCGACGAACTGCGACAAGCCGGGTGCGCCGTTGTCACGGTCGCGGATGCGCCAGCCCGCATCGGGAAAGGCCCGTTCCGCCGCCTGGCGGAAAGCGGCCGGATCGGTGCCGGGCGGCAGCTTGATCCGGTACAGGCGGTGCATCAGGCTGCCCGGCTGGACCAGAGCGCTTGCCGCCAGCGCCGCGGGAGAAATCAGCAGCCGCGGCCCCAGCCCCAGCCCGGCCGAGGCACGATCCGGTTCCCGCAGGATGATGCCGCGAATCTGCAGGCGCACCTGCCCGACGGCGATTTCATCGCCCATATCGATGCCGAGACGGGTCAGCAATTGCCGCT
>JALXAG010000117.1 GCA_026992315.1 Sneathiellales bacterium
AATATCACAATTTCGATGCCTGGCCGGGGCTGGATGGCCGCGACCGCGCCGCGGCCCATGCGCTGGCCGTGATGATGGAGGAGCGGCTCTACTGGGTCATCGTCTATGAAAGGTGGATGGAGGACGGGAATTGGGATGTTGTCAGGCGTGCCTATTTCGCGCCTGTTCCGGCGGTCTTGCGCGGTGTCGTTGCGGCAGCGGCGCGCAGGAATACCCGCAGGAACCTGGACGGGCACGGTCTGGGACGGCACGAGCGCAGCACCGTTCTGGATTTCGGCCGGGCGGATCTGGATGCCGTTTCCGCCTGGCTCGGCGGGCGGGCTTTCATGATGGGGGATGAGCCCTGCGCCCTGGATGCGACGGCTTTTGCCATGCTGAGCGCCATAAGCGATGCAACGCTGGAGACGGCAATGAAAAGCCATCTCCTGCAACTGGACAATCTGCGCACCTATCTGGAGCGCATGCGCGCCCGCTTCTATGACAGGCCCGACGGCTGAAGCTTTGCATTATCCGCCGTCTGGGGTATTGAGGGGGCATGTCTGCGCAGGGATCGAAAAAAGTCATCTATGCGGCGCTGGCGGGTAATTCGCTGATCGCGCTCACCAAATATGCCGCCGCCGCCTTTACCGGCTCTTCCGCCATGCTGTCGGAGGCGGTGCACTCGACAGTGGATACCGGCAATCAGCTCTTGCTGCTGCACGGTCTGCGCCGGGCCAGGCGCCCGGCCGATCGCGAGCATCCCTTCGGTTACGGGATGGAGCTCTATTTCTGGACCTTCATTGTCGCCATACTGATTTTCGCTCTTGGTGCCGGCGTGTCGATCTATGAAGGGGTGCAGAAGGTCATCGAACCGCATCCCTTCAGCGACCCTCATGTCAATTTCATCGTGCTTGGCCTCGCCATCGTTTTCGAGGGCGGATCCTTCTGGGTGGCATGGAAGGAATTCGGCCGCCGCAAGGGCGATCTCGGTACGCTGCAGGCCGTGCGCCGCAGCAAGGATCCGGCAACCTTCACCGTTCTGTTCGAGGATACGGCGGCGTTGCTGGGGCTGCTGGTGGCGTTGGCCGGCATCGGCCTTGGGGTGACGCTGGACATGCCGGTGCTCGACGGGGTGGCCTCGCTGGTCATCGGTGCCATTCTGGCGCTGACGGCGGTGTTTCTGGCCATCGAATGCAAGGGGCTTCTGATCGGCGAGGCGGCGGCGCCCGAGGTCGTCGAAGGAATAGAAAAACTGCTGAAGGCGGAGCCGGGCATCGTTCATATCAACGAATTGCTGACGCTGCATTTCGGCCCCCGGGACGTTTTGCTGACCCTGAGCCTCGACTTTTCCAACGATCTGACGGCAGAGGAGGTGGAGCGCCTGATCAGCCGGCTGGAGGAGCGCATCAGAACGGCCTATCCTCAGATCAGCCGGGTGTTCATCGAGGCACAGAGCTGGCTTGGCCATATCCGCGCCCGCGACCGCCATCCCGCGGAAGGATGAGTGCGCCGGGGGATCCCATCCCGACCCTGGCTACGGTCATGAACTTCCAGGGTCCCGACCCTAGTTCCGTTCGAGATGCGGCTTGAGCAATGCGATGAACCGTGCCGTGCGCTCTTCGATACCAGATCTGTTCAAATGGTAAATTGTATTGAAAAACATATTTTTCGGCATAATGAAATCCTCTGCCCTGCCAAGGTATATATATCCAGTTTCTTTGGCTGTTTTCCTGATATCAGAGAAAAAATCTTCGGCCTTTTTTGAATGATAATTTTGATGGTCCAGGATTGCCGGAGGGGCCATATACAGTCTCACATTCAATGACTTGGCAAAAGATGCAAAGTCATTGAATATTTTTTTGCTTTCCGGGGTGATGGTTCCAATGACCGCAGGCTTTGCTGTGCTCAGGCGAAGCAGATCACTTTCCGTGCGTTGTTCCTCACGGATATTAATCTGATCGCCCCATTTGTTTATGTTGTGAGCTCCGTATAGCCCTTTTGGTGCCGATGAATTTTTTCTGAACTTATGGAATACACCTTTCATCAGGCGCATTAATGGCATTGCAGATATATACCGTATTTTTTCAGTCCAAGGTTTTTCGAAAAAATAATCGGGATCTCTTGAAACGATAAAATCTATCTGTGTTTCTTCCTTTGGCCCGGTGTATGAGAAATGGGCATATTCAGGGACTACAACCGCGATATCGCCAGGCCGCAATACGCGCTTGGCTCTGTATAGGAGGTAATCAAGCCCAAGCCCTGCATGTGTGCCAAAGTTAATTGTCGTTATTCCTGTATCCTCACGGATTCTATCGCTGTCGAATCCAAACAAAGTGCCTGACCCCCCAATTAATATTATCCTTGGGGGCGTTGACTTTTTCAGGGCCTCTTCTTTGGCCCGATATACATCTGCAATCCATTGGGAAGACGGAGTCGGTGTTCCGATTTGCAGGAAAAACGCCGCAGTCCATAATGTCATGACCGATATGGCTCCGGCGACAATAAGCAGTAACGGTTTTTTTTTCATGATGCCGGGGTCTAAAAATTGAAATAAAGGAATTCGCTGCTGGTGGTGAACAGCATGGTTTTGATGGCGAACACCCCCATGACGCCAAGGGCGAAGTAAAAACCGTCCCGAAGCATCGGAAAGCGGGTCAGGACGGCGGTTTTCTCCTCAAGCCATTCCTGGCTGTTGGGCAGACCAATGGCGATTGCATACAGAAGCGGCAGGGTGACGAATGGCCAGATGCTGCCGACCGTACCCAGCCCCGGCCCCTGAAACGAAGAAATGGCGGTTACCGAAAATCCCGATATTTTTTCCATGAGGGCGACCAGTTTTTCCGGCAGCATCACCCCGTTGGCGCCGGTCATGCCGCCCAGAACGTTCCAGGCGGCATGGATGCTGTCGGCACGGAAGAAGACCCAGCCGATGACAACGGCGGTGAAGGTGAGGATATGCGCCGCGATGCGCCCGCCGCGTGATGCGCTTCCGCCGGGGAAGAGGTGGCGGAACAGGTGGTTGAGCGCCAGATAGGCGCCGTGCAAGGCCCCCCAGACGATGAAGGTCCATCCGGCCCCGTGCCACAGGCCGCCCAGCACCATGGTGACGAACATGTTGACATAGCGGCGTATGCGCCCCCGCCTGTTGCCGCCGAGCGGAATATACAGATAGTCGCGCAGAAAGCGGCTCAGCGTCATGTGCCAGCGCCGCCAGAAGTCGATGATCGAAGCGGATTTGTAGGGGGAGTTGAAATTGAACGGCAGCACGATGCCGAACAGCCGCGCCGCGCCGACGGCCATATCCGCATAACCGCTGAAATCGAAATAAAGCTGGAATGTATAGGCCAGTGCTCCGCCCCATGCCTCCAGCAGGGTCAGGGCCGCGCCGTCATGGGCGGCGAGAAAGACGCTGTTGGCGGTTGGCGCGATGCCGTCGGCGATCACGACTTTCTTGAACAGGCCGATGATCAGAAAACCGATACCGATGGTCACATTGTCCAGCCGGGGGCGGAAATGATCCCGTTCGGCGAACTGAGGCATCATTTCGCTGTGATGGACGATAGGGCCGGCAATGAGCTGGGGAAAGAAGGTGACGAACAGGCAGTAGGGCAGGAAACGACGGTCCTGAATGGTGCCGTGGCGGGCATCGACGAGATAGGCGATCTGCTGGAAGGTGAAGAAGGAGATGGCCAGGGGCAGAACGATCGGCGGCAGGTCGATCGGGATGCCGGTGATCGCCTCGATGTTCTCGGCCACGAAATTGGCATATTTGTACCAGCCGAGCAGACCGAGGTTGAAGACAATGCCCAGCACCATCAGCCAATGTGCCTGACCGTCGCCGCCTAGCCCCCGTTGCCGGGCGGCCATGATGGCATTGCCGATGGTGTAATTGACACCGATGGAGGCCAGAATGATCCACAGAAAGGCCGGGTTCCACCAGCCGTAATAGAATAACGACGCCCCGACCAGCAGACCGATGGCGGCATTCAGCGGTGCGAAACGGCGCAGCAGGGCGAAGGCGGCAAAGGTCAGCGGCAGGAAGGCGAACAGGAAAACGGGTGAATTGAACAGCATGCTACGGTCCTGTGCCTATCCGCGGTCGATTGCGGATGGCGGACGAGGGAACGATCCGGCAGTGCCGCGGCGGGGCCGGGGAACAGCGCCATGGCGGGGTAGTTCCCTATGTTTTGTCCTGCCGTGCCATATGGCCATGATAGCGTTCGTCCTCCGCATAGTAATCCTCAAACCCGACAATGCGGCGTAAATCGGCAAAATCAAGAATATTATCCGCATTCCTTCCCGCCGCCAGGGCAACCAGCGCCTCGTTCATGGCCTTGATGGCCGCTGAAAGCAGGGTCAGCGGATAAGCGACGAAATCATAGCCGATCGCTTCCAGCTCCTGCGGCGTCAGGGGCGGGGTCTTGCCGCCTTCGACGATGTTGGCCATGTGAATGCCCGGCGCTTCCGTGACGATGCGTTTCATTTCCGCCTGGTTTTCCGGCGCCTCGACAAACAGGATATCGGCGCCGATGGCGGCGAAGTCGCGGGCCCGCTGCAGGGCTTCCTCCAGCCCCATCGTGTGGCGGGCATCGGTGCGTGCCAGGATCAGGATATCCCCTTCGCCGTTCTGGCGCAGTTCATCGCGCGCATCGACGGCGGCGCGGATGCGCAACAGGGCCTCTTCGCGCCCGACCACGTCCTTGCCCCTGGTATGGCCGCAGCGTTTGGGGGCGATCTGATCCTCGATCATGATGGCGGCGAAACCGGCGCGGGCATATCCCCTGACCGTGCGCTTGACGTTCATGGCATTGCCGTGGCCCGTATCGCCGTCACCCAATACAGGGATGGAAACGGCATCGCAGATGTCGCGGCCCTGCTGCACCATTTCCCCATAGGAGATGAGCCCCGTATCCGGCAGGGCGAGGCGGGCGGCGGCGGTGGCGAAGCCGCTCATGAAGGTGAGGGGAAAGCCCGCCTGTTCGATCAGTTTTGCCGACAGGGCATCGAAGCAGCAGGGCATGGTTTTGATGCCGGGGGCGGCGAGAAGGCGGCGCAGTTTCTCGGCTTGTGTCATCGTCGCGTCTACATCTTGAAAGGCAGGTAAAGAACCAGATCCGGCAGCAGATAGGCGGTCAGGACCGTGAACAGCATCATCAGGATAAACGGCCAGACGCCGGCGGCAACCTCCTGCATACGGGCCTTGCCGACAGCCTGAATGACATAGAGGTTCAGCCCCACCGGCGGCGTGATCAGGGCGCATTCGATCATGATGACGAAGAAGATGCCGAACCAGATCGGATCGATGCCGAGCGGCATCAGAGACGGCGCCAGGACCGGCACCATGATCAGCAGCATCGACAGCGCTTCCAGAAACAGCCCCATGACGATCAGCACCCCGGCGACCATGAGGACGAACAGCCAGGCCTCGCTGAAGTTTCCGGCAATGAAGACCGAAATATCGTAGGGAATGCGATACAGGGTGATCGCCTTGCCGAACACCTTGGCACCGGCGACGATCAGCAGAATGGTGACCGTGGTGACCATGGAATCGCGTACCGCTTCCTTCAGCATTGCCCAGCTCAGCGTGCGCAGCACCACGCCGGTGATGAGCAGCGAGGCGGCGAAGCCGATGGCCGCGGCCTCCGTCGGCGTGAAGGCCCCGGCATAGATACCGGCGATGATCAGCACCGCCAGCGCCAGGGTCGGCAGGGCGCGGATGGCGCTGTCGCGCCGTTGCTGCCATGTTGCCGGCGGGGAATCCTCGAACCTGTTGCTGAAACGGGCATAGAGCATCGAATAGCCGACGAACAGAACGATCAGCATCAGCCCGGGGCCGATGCCGGCAAGAAACAGGGCGATGACCGATTCCTCGGTGACGAAACCGTAAACGATCATCGGGATGGAAGGCGGGATCAGAATGCCCAGCGTGCCGCCTGCGGCCAGAAGCCCCAGGA
>JALXAG010000118.1 GCA_026992315.1 Sneathiellales bacterium
GCTGGATGCAGCGGCCAGCGAATTCAACCGTTCCGGTTATTTCAACACCGACAGCAACAAGCTGGCCCGCATTGCCGGATATGCGCCCGGCACCTTCTACAAGCATTTCCAGGACAAGCGCGATATCTTTCTCGCCGCTTACGAGAAATGGGTCGTCACCGAATGGGATGAAATCCGCGAATGTATCGAGGACGGGCGCGAAGGGCTGAGCCCGCGTCTGATCGCCAAGATCCTCGATCATCACAAGCGCTGGCGGGGCTTCCGCTCCGATCTGCGGGCACTGGCGGCAACCGACAAGACGGTCAGCAGTTTTCAGCACAACCTGCGCAAGCGCCAGATCGCCGCCTATGGCGAACTGGTGACGATCGCGGGCGGCAGGCCCAA
Organism: Sneathiellales bacterium; assembly: GCA_026992315.1. GTDB lineage: Bacteria > Pseudomonadota > Alphaproteobacteria > Minwuiales > Minwuiaceae > JALXAG01. The sequence goes on from JALXAG010000118.1 coordinate 385, forward strand.
ACCGGCCAGCGAGATCCTCTTTATCCTGCTGTGTCTGGAACGCATCTGCGATGCCATTGCCGACGGGGATATCGCCGCCCAGGGCGGCAAGGACGCGGTCATGATCGCGGAACTGGAAAAACTGGCCGACCGCCTGTTTTCATAGGCGCGACATCAAACGATTTTCGGACAAGATTCAGATCGGCGATATATCCGGATCCTCTTCCTCGCGGGACAATTTTTCCATATCGCCGAAACCTTCCAGAACCACGGCTGACTGGCCGGGAAATTCCACCGTAAGCTGAAGCTTCCCGCCCATTGCCTCTACATATCCCCGTAACGTGGAGATCAGCAGATCGCCCCGCTTTTCCATCTGAGCCACGCTTGCCTGGCGGATACCCAACTTCCGCGCCAGTTCCTCCTGCGTCATGATCCGGGCTTTACGCAATTGCTGCAAAGTCAGGTACTCCTTATGCAGCCGCGTAGCTTCCTTTTCGATTTTCCGGCGCCGTTCAGGTGTCAGCTGCGCCATTTTTTCCTGTAGGGAGACGCCCATTCCTTACTCTCTCAAATGCTCAAGATGATCTGTAAAACGCTTATCCGCAATGCTTATGAGCCGCTGGTAAAAACGCTTCCCGCCGATCCCCGCCTTGTCCCCGGCAACCAGCAATATGGCTTTGCGTTCCGGATCGAAAGCAAATGCGATGCGCCATGCGCCGTCATTCGCACGGCAGCGTAACTCCTTCATATTCTCATATGCGGAATTGTTGAGCGTATCCACATGCGGACGGCCAAGTCGTGGCCCCACCTTCTCCAATAAGCGCCTTTACAAGAATGGCATCCTGCACGGCTTCAGGGAACGCATCGAATTCCACCACAAAATCATCGTGAAACTCCACAACCCACGAACGACTCATAATATAGTCTCTAACTTATATAGTTTCAAAGCTATTTTTATATTTACCCTCTGTCACGTCATTCCGTGGGAACCGGAATAGGTGTTCGCCGCGGGCGGGCGCCAGCCGGCAAGCGCCCCGGGGCGAGGGCGATGGATTTCAACCAACAGCGGATGGCACGACGCCGCATCGGATGAATGGCTGTCGCCGCAATCGCCGCCCGGGCAGGCCGAAAGCGCGCCGAGCAGATCGATTTCGGCGAAGAATTCGATGAAATCGCCAGGACGCACCGGGCTTGCCTTCATGAAATACTGGTGGGTATCCCGGGTGAAGCCGGTGCACATGAACACGTTCAGCACATCGTGGATATGGGGCTCCGCCGCCTCGGGCGGCATGTCCTTCGCTTCTGCCAGGGCACGGATCAGATTCGAATGGCAACAGTAATGATATTCCCCGCCGCCGAGCAAGCTGTTGGTATAGGGATCGCAGCGGGTGCCGATGACATCGTGCACCCCGGCGCCATCCGCATCCCAGCCATACCAGTCGAGCGTATCGCAGGTGATCGTCGCCAGCGGGCGCAGATGGGGAAAACTGCTCCACAACCGATCCCCGGTGCTGACATGAGTGCCGTGCAGCGCCCGGGTCTTGCCGCTGTAAAAACGTTCCGACAGGTCATGAGCGTTCCACAGATTGAGATCGCCGACCTGCGGCCCTTCGACACTGACGATGCGGAAAAAGTGCCCTGCCGGCACCTCGAAGACACGGGCATCGCGGGGCGGGACCGTTATTTCGGCAATCTTCGCCATCCCTGCCCTTGCGGCATCGAAAAAAGCCGCATCGAAAGGCGGCAGCGCATCGTCAGGATAACAGATCACCACGGGCGCGGCGCGGCGGCGGGCCGCATCGGCGGGCGGGGCATGGCGGGGATTTCGTTTCATGCGGCATTCTCCCGTATCTGGGGAAAGACTGCCCGCCCCCCATCATCGGGTCAAGACGCCTGCGCGCCGCCCCGGCCCAAGGCATTGGCCACCCGCGAAACCGGCCTGCGGCCGAGGTGATCGAAGATGAACCAGGACGCCCCGACAAGGCGCTTGAGATCGATCCCGGTTTCGACCCCGCAACCATCGAGCATGTAGACCACCTCCTCGGTCGCGACATTGCCGGTGGCCCCCGGCGCGTAAGGACAACCGCCCAATCCGCCGACGGAGGCATCGACAACGCTGACCCCGCATTCCAGCGCCGCCAGAATATTGGCCAGCGCCTGACCGTAGGTATCGTGAAAATGCACGGCAAGGCGCCCCATCGGCACCTCGCGGGCGACGGTCTCGATCATCTTGCGCGCCGCCAGCGGCGTGCCGACGCCGATGGTATCGCCCAACGAGATCTCATAGCAGCCCATGTCGTGCAGGGCCTTCGCAACCCGGGCGACATCCTCGGGCGGCACCGCGCCATCCATCGGACAGCCCAGCACACAGGAGACATAACCGCGCACGGCGACACCGTCACGCTTCGCCGCTTCCAGAACCGGAACGAAACGTTCCAGGCTTTCATCCACGGAACAATTGATATTGGCCCGGGAAAACCCTTCGGAGGCGGCGGCGAACACCGCAACAACCGTGGCCCCGGCGGCGCGGGCGGCCTCGTAGCCCCTCATATTCGGCGTCAGCACCGGAAACCGCACCCCCCGGCGCCGACCTATACCGGCCATCACTTCGGCGGCATCGGCCATCTGCGGCACCCATTTGGGCGAAACGAAGCTTGCCGCCTCCACCCAGCGCAACCCCGCATCGGCCAATTTTCCGATCAGCTCGATCTTGACGGCGGCCGGCACCTTCTCCTTTTCGTTCTGCAACCCGTCACGGGGGCCGACCTCGAACACCGTCACCTTTTCCGGCAGCATTTCAGCCCTCCTCGATCTCCAGCAGCGGCACGCCCTCCTCGACCTGATCGCCGACGGCATAATCCAGAACCGTCACCATCCCGTCCGCAGGGGCGGTGATGGTGTGCTCCATCTTCATCGCCTCCAGAATCATCAGGCCCTGGCCCTTCTGCACCTTCTCGCCCTTGCTCACCATCACCTTGATGATGCGCCCGGGCAGCGGCGCCAGCACCGAACCGCCGGCATCCTCCTCTTCCACATCCTGATGCAGCGGATCGAGCAGGCGCAGCCTGACCGTGCGCCCGTCGAGCGTCACGCTCAGCCCGTCCGCGTCGTGATGAACGCTGGCGCGCAACCGCCGCCCGTCGATATCGACGCCGATACCGCCGTCTTCCTCGCGTTCGCCCCGGCAGCGGAAGCGGTCATCGCCGATGACGATTTCATGGCTGCCGTCCTTCAGATAGCGAACCAGCACATCCATGTCCCATTCGTGATCGATGACACGGATGCGATCCTCGCCAATACCATTCATCCGCCAGCCATTGCACAGATTCCACGGCGAATGCGGATCGTTCCCCGCCTGCGCACGGGCGCGGACGGCCTCGCGGCGGGTCAGCACCAGATCGAGAACCGCAACGATCACCGCCTCGTTGCTGGCGGGCCGGGGTTCGGGCACCAAATCATCGGCATGATGTTCGATGAAGCCGGTATCGATCTCACCCGCCGCGAAGGCCGGATGCGCCGCCACCGCGGCCAGAAACGGCAAATTGGTGACACAGCCGACAATCTCGCATTTCGCCAGCGCCCCGCGCAAACGCCTGAGCGCCGAGGGGCGATCGCGGTCCCACACGATCAGCTTGGCAATCATCGGATCGTAATAAGGGGTGATGGTGTCCCCTTCCCGCACCCCCGTATCGATGCGGATATGGGCGCTTTCACCGGGCATGCGGAAACGCTTCAGCACCCCGGTTGCGGGCAGAAAGCCGCGTTCGGCATCCTCGGCATAGATCCGGGCCTCGAAGGCATGGCCTTCGATGTTCAGGTCCTCCTGCGCACAGGGCAGCGAACCGCCGCTTGCCACCTGCAGCTGCCAGGCCACCAGATCCTGCCCGGTGATCATCTCGGTTACCGGGTGCTCCACCTGCAGGCGGGTGTTCATCTCCATGAAATAAAACCCGTCGGGCTTCAGCCCGTCGCTGACATCGGCAATGAACTCGACCGTTCCCGCCCCCTCATAGCCGATGGCCTGGGCGGCAGCGACGGCGGCACGGCCCATCGCCGCGCGGATATCGTCCGGCATGTCCGGGGCCGGGGCCTCCTCCACCACCTTCTGATGGCGCCGCTGCAGGGAACAGTCGCGCTCAAACAGATGCACGGCATTGCCATGGCTGTCGGCGAAAACCTGTATTTCGATATGCCGGGGTTTCAGCAGGAACTTCTCCAGCAGCACCCGCTCATCGCCGAAGGCCGCCTTGGCCTCGCGCCGGGCACCGTCCAGCGCCTCGATGAAATCGTCTTCGGCATCGACGCGGCGCATGCCCTTGCCCCCGCCGCCGGCGACGGCCTTGATCAGAACCGGAAAGCCGATCTGCCGCGCCTGTTCGAGCAGAAAATCATTGTCCTGCCCTTCGCCATGATAGCCGGGCACCACCGGCACCCCGGCCTTTTCCATGATCGCCTTGGCGGCATCCTTCAGCCCCATCGCCCGGATCGCGGCGGGCGGCGGGCCGATAAAGACAATGCCTGCATCGGCGCAGGCCTCGGCAAAGGCCGCATTTTCCGACAGAAAGCCATAGCCGGGATGAATGGCCTGAGCGCCCGCCTTGCGGGCCACTTCAATGATCTTCTCGGCTCGAAGATAGCTTTCAGCCACAGCCGCCGGGCCGATCAGACAGGCCTCGTCAGCCATCAGCACGTGGCGGGCGCGGGCATCGGCCTCGGAATAGACCGCGACCGTGCGCACCCCCATCTCGCGGGCGGTGCGGATCACCCGGCAGGCGATTTCGCCGCGATTGGCGATCAGAATTTTGTCAAACATCCGCCGTTCTCCTACATCCTGAACACGCCGAAGCGGGTCTGTTCGATCGGGGCGTTGAGGCTGGCCGACAGCCCCAGGCCCAGCACCATGCGGCTTTCCGCCGGATCGATGATACCGTCATCCCACAACCGGGCGGTGGCGTAATAGGGATTGCCCTCGCGTTCGAACTGCTCGACGATCGGGGCCTTGAAGGCGGCCTCCTCCTCCGCCGACCAGGTGCCGCCCTTGGCTTCGATATTATCGCGGCGTACCGTCGCCAGCACACCGGCGGCCTGTTCGCCGCCCATCACCGAAATGCGGGCATTGGGCCACATCCACAGGAAACGGGGGCTGTAGGCGCGCCCGCACATGCCGTAATTCCCGGCACCGAAGCTGCCGCCGATGATCATGGTGAATTTCGGCACGCTGGCAGTGGCCACCGCCGTCACCAGCTTGGCGCCATCCTTGGCGATACCGCCGGCCTCGTATTTGCGCCCGACCATAAAGCCGGTGATGTTCTGCAGAAACAGCAGCGGAATACCCCGCTGGCAGCACAATTCGATGAAATGGGCGCCCTTGAGCGCGCTTTCGGAAAACAGGATGCCGTTATTGGCGACGATGCCGACGGGATAGCCGAACAGATGGGCGAAGCCGCAGACCAGCGTCTGACCGTAGAGCTTCTTGAATTCGTCGAATTCGCTGCCATCGACCATGCGGGCGATCACCTCGCGCACGTCATAGGGCTGGCG
>JALXAG010000119.1 GCA_026992315.1 Sneathiellales bacterium
GCTGATCAGGGTGACGATGCTGCCGAGAAGCACGGTGCGTTCTATGCCCAGCCGCGGCCCGAAGCGGCTGCCGATAACGGTGCCGGTGACATAGCCGGCAACGATGGAGGCGAAGAAATAACCGAAACGATCGGGATCGATGCGGAAAAAATCGATCAGAACGAACGACGATCCGCTGATAAAGGCGAACAAGCCGCCATAGCAGAAGCAGGAGGTCAGCACATAACCCAGATACTGCCTGTGGCGCAGCAGATGGCCGAAATTCACCAGCATGCGCCCGGGATGGAAGGCGCCCGGATCCCTGGCCGGAATGGATTCGCGAAAACCGAAGGCAAGGGCGGCGGCGGTAATGGCGCCATAGATGGCCAGAACCAGAAAATTCGACTGCCAGCCGAAGGCAACGGTCAGATAACCGCCCATGATCGGGCCGACCAGCGGCGCGATGGCCATGATCGAGCCGATCTGCGACATGACCTTGGCGGATTTTTCCCGCCCGTAGATATCGCGGGTGGCGGCCCGGGAAACGACGATGCAGGCCGCGGCCCCCATCGCCTGCAGAAAGCGGAAGAAGATCAGCTGCTCCACCGATCCGGCAAAGGCACAGGCCAGCCCCGATGTTCCGTAAAGCACCGCCCCGCCCAGCATCACCGGCTTGCGGCCGAACTGATCGGAAAGCGATCCGAAGAACAGTTGGCCGAGGGCGAAGCTGATCAGATAGACGCTGAGCGTCAGTTGCACGCTGGCGATATCGGCATCGAAGCTGTCGCGGATCAGCGGCAGGCTGGCCAGATACAGATCGGTCGAAAGCGGCCCCAGCGCCGCCAGTGCCGCCAGCAGGACCAGCAGCCCCGCCGATTGAGGGTATGATTTCATTCTGCGCAATATCCATGCGGTGGAAAGGAAAGAGAAGACCGTAAATTAAGGGAAAATGGATCCATATGGAACCATTTATTGCTGTGGGGGACGTTCCCGCGCGCCTTTCGGGCAGTGCGACATCAGCCGATCAGATGCAGCCGCGCCCCTTCCCGCCGCAGCCAGCGGCGGTGTTCCTGCCATTTCGGATCGAGTTCTTCGACGATGCGCCAGAAGGCGGGTCCGTGATTCATCTCGCGAAGATGGGCGATTTCATGCGCCACGACATAGCGGGCAATGGCCGCCGGGGCGAAGATCAGGCGAAAGGACAGGGAAACGACCCCCCGGTTCGAACAACTGCCCCAGCGGCTGCGGGTATCGGTGATCCGCAACCGGGCGATGTTTCGCCCCACGGCCCGGGCCATGGTTTCGGCCTCGGCCTTCAGGTGGCGGCGCGCTTCTGCCTTCAGCCAGTCGTGGCAGCGGCGGGCAAAGAAGGCCTCATCGCCGCCGATATGGAGGGTGTCGCCCGCCATGACCGCGGGGCGGCGCTGGTCGCGGACATGGCGCAATGTCAGCGCGCCATCCCGGTAAGGGATGCGGACGCCGTCGGTCAGGGGGATGCGCTGGCAGTCGATTTCGGCACAGCGTTCCGCCAGCCACTGGCGGTGGCGGGCCAGGAAGGCTTCCGCTTCCTCGTTCCCGGCGCCGGGAGGCATGACCAATACGGGGCCCCGGCGCGGATCGATGCGCAGGATCAGCCGCCGGGCCCCGTATTGGT
>JALXAG010000120.1 GCA_026992315.1 Sneathiellales bacterium
CTGCTCGATCGGGCCGGCATTGCCGGAACCCGCAGGGCCGAGGAGCTGGAAACCGGCGATTTCTGCGCCCTGGCCCGCAGCCTGGCGGCGATGCGCAGCCGATAGGCAGGGCACAGAGTCAGCCGGCGAAGCCCTGTTTCAGGGCACCGGTTCCTCGCGCAGTTCGCGCACGAAATCGACCAGCCCGGTCTGGCGGTGACGCTTGAGCCGTTCCGCATCGAGAATCGCGCGCACCTGGGAAAGGCAGAAATCGACATCCTCATTGATGACGACGTAATCGTATTCGGCCCAATGGCTGATTTCATCCGATGCCTTGGCCATGCGCCTTGCCACGACTTCCTCGCTGTCCTGGGCGCGTTTGAGCAGCCGTTCCTTCAGCGCCGCCTTGCTCGGCGGCAGGATGAAGACGCTGACCAGATCGTCGCGGGCCTTCTGCGCCAGCTGCTGCGTGCCCTGCCAGTCGATATCGAACAGGATATCGCGCCCTGCCGCCAGGGCCTCCTGCACGGGGCCTGCCGGGGTGCCGTAATAATGATCGAACACCTTGGCGTGTTCCAGCAGCGCCCCTTCAGCAGCGAGACGGCCGAATTCCTCCTCGGAAACGAAGAAATAATCGACGCCATCCCTTTCCGCCGGACGGGGAGGACGGGTGGTCGCCGAAACCGAAATCGCCAGATTATCGTCCAGCGCCAGCAAGCGGCGGGAAATGGTCGTCTTGCCCGCCCCCGAGGGCGAGGACAATACCAGCATAAGCCCCCGTCTTTCGATCCTGCCGATGGTCATCGCAGCCTCTTCTGCCGTCATGCTTCCTGCCGCCCTCTATAGTCCGAAGCGGCCGCCGTCTTCAAAGCATAAATGCCGGTCATTCGATATTCTGCACCTGTTCGCGGATCCGGTCGACAATTCCCTTGATCGCCAGTCCGGCACGGGTCAGTTCCAGCACCTGGGCCTTGGAACAGATGGTATTGGCCTCCCGGTTGAATTCCTGGCAGAGAAAATCGAATTTCCGCCCGATCGCCCCGCCCTGTTCCAGCAGCTCCCTCGCCGCCGCCACATGGGCCTGAAGACGGTCCAGCTCCTCGCGGATATCGGCCTTGACGGCCAGCAGGGCCACTTCCTGGGCCAGACGGTCCTCGCTGACGGCGCTATCGGCACCGATTTCGGACAAAAGCCGGCTCAGCTTGTCGCGGATCGCCGCCGGCTGGTCCGCCGCCGCCGTTGCCGCATTGGCGCATTCGCGTTCCAGATCGTCGAGCAGACCGCAGAGCACCGCCAGAAGCGCCGCCCCTTCCCGGCCACGAACCTCATTCAGGTCGCGGACGGCTTCTTCCAGGGTCAGCAGCATGGCATCTTCCAGGGCCTTGCGTTCCTCATCGTCAAGGATGTTTTCATCGGGTTCGACAACGCCGCGTATGGCCAGCAACCCGTCGAGGCGGGCCTGTACCACACCGGGGCGCCCTTCGAAATCGGCACTGATGCGGCAAAGCTGATCGAGCAGCGCATCGTTGATGCGATAGGCCGTCTGCCCGCCCGCATCGGTAAAATTCAGCGCCGCACTGACATTGCCGCGCCCGAGATGCCGGGTGATGATCTGACGGCCTTCGCGGTCGATCCGTTCGAAACCCGCGGGCAGGCGCATGCGTATGTCGAGATTGCGGCCGTTGACGCTGCGGATTTCCCAGCTCCATTCAAAGCGTTCGCTGGCGCCGCGGGCGCGGGAAAACCCTGTCATGCTGTTGATCATATTACCCAATCCTTGCGAAGCTGGCAGCAATGGGACACATTGTCCCGGCATCTGAAATCCGGCAGCCGAAACCCGGCGCGGCGGAGGCCCGGCCACCGGCACCATAGCGCCGCAGGCCGCCATCAACAAGGACCAGCAATGAAGGATCCGCGTCATATCCTGATTACCGGCGCTTCCAGCGGCATCGGCGAAGCCCTGGCCGGGGAATATGCCGATGCCGGAATCCGCCTTTCCTTGAGCGGACGGAACAAGGACCGCCTTCAGGCGGTTGCCGGCCATTGCCGCAGCCGCGGCGCCGTGGTGGATGAAGCGGTTGTGGATGTCTGCGATGCCACGGCCATGCGCGAATGGATCACGGCATGCTGGCAGCGGCAACCGATCGACCTGATCGTTGCCAATGCCGGCATTGCCCTTGCCACCGGCGGGGCGGAGGAGATGGAAGAGCGCACCCGCAAGATCTTCGCCGTCAATGTGGACGGGGTGCTGAATACGATCTTTCCCGCCCTGCCCGCCATGTGCGAACGTCAGCGGGGTCAGATCGCCATTGTCAGTTCGCTCGCCGGCTTCAGGGGCATGCCCTCCGCCCCCGCCTATAGTGCCAGCAAGGCAGCGGTCAGGGCCCTGGGAGAGGGGCTGCGCGGTCGCCTCGCCCCAAAAGGGATTGAAGTGAATGTCGTCGCACCGGGCTTCGTGAAAAGCCGCATCACTGCCGATAACAGCTTCCCCATGCCCTTCCTGATGGAGGCCGAGGCGGCGGCCCGGCGCATCCGCCGGGGGCTTGCCCGCAATCAGGGGCGCATCGCCTTTCCCCGCCGCCTCCATGCCGTGATCTGGCTGCTTTCCTGCCTGCCCGACGCCCTTGCCGGGCGGCTGCTGGGCGGCATGCCGAAGAAGTGAGCAAGCTCTTTGCCTGCCAGCACCTGATCGGCGCCAGTGGGAAAACGCTCAGACCGCAGGGCTTTCCTGCCCCGCGGGCAGTTTGTTGCGCAGGCCGATGGTCGAAAAAATCACCGCCAGCACCCACAGAAGCGGCCCCCAGATCCCGACCATCAGGCTGGCATAGCCCGGAATGAGAACGAAACCGATGAAACCGATATCCGCCAGGCTGACAACCGCCAGATTGCTCCAGTACCCGGCTTTGGAATTGCGCCAGTTATAAAGCGCCCCGACCACTGCGGAAAAAACGCCGAACCACAGCAGGTTCCATGCATGCTGGTTCATGATCGCTTCGATCACGGATCCGGTTTCGCGCGGTGTCGGCACCGGGCCGGCATCCAGATAGATCGACTGAACCACGTCATAGGTGGATCCGCCCATATTCAGTATAAGAATCTGGATGCCGAAAATGGCGTGCATCACCCCCCACAAGATATAGAAAACCGCTCCGAGCCTGTGTGCTGACATGTATTTTCTCCTTCAGCGATCCTTTGCCGCCTGTTGATTTGCGGCCGTTATCGGGAAAGTTTATTTTTGTACCGTTCAGTCTGTTATAGTGTCCGGACATCGCCTGTCAATATATTTTGTACTGATTGGTATATTATGAAAAAGACACCCCGCCGCCGCGGCCGGCCAGCGTCATTCGATCGCAGCAAGGTTCTGGACAACGCCGTCCTGGCCTTCTGGTGCAGGGGCTATGAGGGGACCTCCCTCGATGACCTGACCAGGGCCATGGGCATCAACCGGCCCAGCCTTTATGCCGCTTTCTCCTGCAAGAAAACGCTGTTTCTCGAAGCCATCGAGCGCTATGCCGCAACCTATGGCTGCCAGCCCATGGCGGCCATGTCCCCTCATGAGGATATCGCCGAAGCCTGTGCGGCCTTTCTCGAAGCCAGTATCGATTGCGTCACCGCCTCAGACAGGCCCAGGGGCTGCCTGATTGCCACCGTCGCCGTGGAAAGCGCCGCACAGGATGAGGAAATCCGCCAGAAACTCGCCGCCATTCTATCGCGCAGCGAAAAGGTCATGACGGAACGTTTCCGGCGCGCCATCGAAGAAAAACAGCTGCCGCCCCAGACCGACCCGGCCGCCTGTGCCGGCATCGTTCTGGCCATGACGCACAGCTTTGCGGTCCGCGCCCGCATCGGCGAGGAACCCGGCCAGCTGCGTCAAAGCGCCGATGGGCTGCTGAAAATACTTTTCCCCGCCAGCGACCGGAAGAAATAAGGGCCGGATCCCGGAGGGCGGCCCCGGCGGGCCGGGCATGGTTCCGGCCTGTCAGCCCGCCTTCTTCAGCCGCCGCCACTTGCGCACATTCCGGTTGTGCTCCTTCAGGTTGCGGGCGAAGACATGACCGCCATTGCCATCGGCCACGAAATACAGATAAGCGGTCCTGGCCGGATGCAGGGCCGCCAGCAGCGCCGCCCGGCCGGGATTGGTGATCGGCGTCGGCGGCAGCCCGGCAATGACATAGGTATTATGCGGCATCGGCTTGCGCAGATCGCGGCTGAGCAGGGCCCGGCCGAGCGCCCCGCGCCCCCCCGTCAGCCCGTAGATGACGGTCGGATCCGATTGCAGGCGCATGCCCCGTTTCAGACGGTTGTAGAAGACCGAGGCGATGACCGGCATTTCGGCCTCGTTCCCGGCTTCCATCTGGATCAGGGAGGCCATGATCACCGCTTCTTGCCGGTTTTTCAGTGCCAGCCCTTCGGCACGGGCGGGATAGAGCTCATCCAGCACCGCTTTCATCTTGCGCCGCATGCGCTCCAGCAATGCCGCGCGGCTGGCGCCATAGGTATAGAAATAGGTCGTCGGAAACAGGCTGCCTTCTGGCGGTATTTCAGCGATCTCGCCGCTGAGGGCATCGGTGGTGCGCAATGCCTGCACGATCTGATAGGACGTCCGGCCTTCGGGAATGGTGATCCTGCGTACCACCACATCGCCATCGGCCAGCTTTGCGATCACCCCGCGCAGGGAAATGGCCGGCGCAAAGGCATATTCGCCCGGGCGCAGGGCTCTGGCGCGTCCGAGATAGCGCGCCCCAAGACGGAAAAGAACGGCATTGCGCACCACCCCGGCCTTTTCGAGGCGGGCGGCAATCGCCCGGGCGCCGCTGCCCGGTTCAAGCAGCACGACCGTTTCACGCGCCAGCGGACCGGGGCGGTCCAGTTCGCGGATGAAGGCCCACACGGCGATGGCCGCCACGGCAGCCAGCCCCCCCGCCAGAAGTGCTATTCCGGCGAAGGCGCGCATCGGTCAGTTGTAGCGGCGGAACACCAGGCTGGCGTTGGTGCCCCCGAAGCCGAAGGAATTCGAAAGCACGGCATCGACCTTGCGTTCCCTGGCCTGATGCGGCACCAGATCGATGCCTTCGCAGTCATCGTCCGGATCGTCCAGATTCAGGGTCGGCGGCAGAATGTTGTCGCGCATGGCCAGAATGGAGAAGATCGCCTCCACCGAGCCGGCGGCCCCGAGAAGATGCCCGATCGCCGATTTGGTCGAAGACATGCTGAGATTGGCGGCATCAGCGCCGAACAGACGCTTGACCGCCTTCAGTTCGATGACATCGCCGCGTGGCGTCGAAGTGCCATGGGCATTGACATAGCCGATTTCCGACAAGGGGATGCCGGCACGCTTCAGGGCCGCCTGCATGGCACGATAGGCACCGTCTCCGTCTTCGGAAGGGGCGGTGATGTGATAGGCATCGCCGGAAAGGCCATAGCCGACGATTTCGGCATATATGGGGGCCCCGCGGCGTTTGGCATGTTCGAGCTCTTCGAGAATGACGATCCCCGCCCCCTCGCCGAGGACGAAGCCGTCGCGGCCCTTGTCCCACGGGCGGGAAGCCTTTTCAGGGCTGTCGTTGTACTGCGTCGAAAGGGCCTTGGCCGAGCAGAACCCGGCCACGCCCAGTTCGCAGACCGCGGCTTCGGCCCCGCCTGCGACCATCACGTCGGCATCGTCCAGCGCAATGAGGCGGGCCGCATCGCCGATGGCATGGGCGCCGGTCGAGCATGCGGTAACCACCGCATGGTTCGGCCCCTTGAAGCCATGGGCAATGGAAACATAGCCGGAAATCAGATTGATCAGCCGGCCGGGAATGAAAAAGGGGCTGAGGCGACGCAGCCCCTTTTCCTTGAATTCGACGGCGGCATCGCTGATGCCGGACAAGCCGCCAATACCGGAACCGATCATCACGCCGGTGCGGCACAGGGATTCCTCATCCTCCGGCGCCCAGCCGGCATCGTCGATCGCCTGTTTGGCCGCCACCATGCCGTAACGGATGAAATCGTCGACGCGGCGCTGATCGCGCGGCGACATGGCGACATCGCCGTCGAAGCCGAGTTCGGGATCCTCGTCCTTGCGTCTGACTTCGCAGGCGATGCGCGCCGGCAGTGCCGATGCATCGAAACGGGTGATCGGACCGGCGCCGGAGCGCCCCTCGATCAGGTTCTTCCAGGCCCCTTCGACACCGGTTCCCAAAGGGGTCACAAGCCCCAGACCCGTTACGACGACACGACGCATCAACCTTACCCCATTACTGCAAATTCGGCGGATTTATCCGGTTCAGTCGGAACCTGTCAGGAGGCCTTCGAAATGAAGTCGATCGCGTCCTTGACGGTCTGGATCTTCTCGGCGGCGTCATCGGGAATTTCACAACCGAATTCCTCCTCGAACGCCATCACAAGTTCGACGGTATCCAGGCTGTCGGCGCCCAGATCCTCGATGAAGCTGGCATTCTCGGTGACCTTGTCCTCTTCGACACCGAGATGCTCGATGACAATCTTCTTTACCCGTTCGGCAATATCGCTCATGGCTTGTTCCTTAAGATGTGCTTGTTACTAACTGAGTTCCGACTGGTTCAGCTCTTCTACAAGGGCTATTCCCCGCCCTCAACAGGAGAATACTGCCGTCTATCACACTTTCAGGGGCATTACCAGCACCCAGCATTCATGCGCCGGAAGGCAGCATTCCATCGTTGCGGGCCGTTCAGATCATGGCCATTCCGCCATTGACGTGAAGGGTCTGACCGGTCACGTATCCCGCTTCGTCCGAGGCCAGATACAACACCGCGGCCGCGATGTCATCAGGAGATCCCATCCTGCCCATGGGAATACCCGAAAGCAGGGTTTCGCGCTGGCGGTCGTCCAGGGCATCGGTCATCGCCGTGGCGATGAAGCCGGGGGCAACGCAGTTGACCGTGATGCCCCGCGTGGCCACTTCCTGCGCCAGGGATTTGCTCATTCCCGTGACCCCGGCCTTCGATGCGGCGTAATTGGCCTGACCGGGATTGCCCGCCGCCCCGACGATGGAGGTGATGGAGATGATGCGGCCGTGACGCTGTTTCATCATGGTGCGCAGCATCGCCTGCGACAGCAGGAAACCGGCGGTCAGATTCACTTCCAGAACCTTGTCCCAGTCCTCCTCCTTCATGCGCATGGCCAGCCCGTCGCGGGTCAGCCCGGCATTGTTGACCAGGATATCCATGCCGCCGGCCTGCTCCACCGCCGTTTTCGCCAGCGCCTTCACCGCCGCCCGGTCGCTCAGATCGCAGGGCGCCGCGATCGCCCGTTCGCCGAGGTCGCCTGCCAGGGCATCCAGCTTCTCCGTGCGCGTACCGCTGATGACCACCGTGGCGCCGGCGCCGTGCAATGCCCGGGCGATGGCTTCGCCGATACCGCCCGTCGCCCCGGTAACCAGGGCCTTGCGGCCCGTCAGATCGAACATTTTCCTCTCCCTTAATCGGTTCACAGCGTCGCAAGGAACGCTTCGATGTCTTCCGGCCCCTGAACGGAACGGCCGGACATGGAGCGGTCGATGCGGCGCACCAGGCCGCTCAGCACCTTTCCGGCGCCGAGCTCGACCAGTTCCTCCACGCCCTGCTCCTTCATATAGAGGACGGATTCGCGCCAGCGCACCATACCGGTCACCTGTTCGACCAGCAGGGAGCGGATTTCATCCGCGTCGCTGACGGCGGCGGCCCGGACATTGGCCACCAGCGGCACCGCCGGCGTGGCGATTTCAACTTCCTGCAGCGCTTCTTCCATACGCTCGGCCGCCGGCTGCATCAGCGGGCAATGGAACGGGGCGCTGACCGGCAGCAGCACCGCGCGGCGGCAGCCTTTTTCCTTGGCGATTTCGATGGCGCGCTCCACCGCCTCCTTATGGCCGCTGATGACCACCTGCCCATCGGCATTGTCATTCGCCGCCGCACAGATCTGCCCCTGGGCTGCCTCGGCAGCGGTGGCGGCGGCATCCTCGAGGCTCAGCCCCAGCAGCGCCGCCATGGCACCGGCACCGACGGGCACGGCCTCCTGCATCGCCTGCCCGCGGATCTTCAGAAGGCGGGCGGCATCGGCAAGGTTCAGACTGCCGGCCGCCGTCAGGGCCGAATATTCACCCAGGGAATGGCCGGCAACGAACCGCCCGGCCCGGGCCAGTTCCAGCCCGCCCTGTCCTTCGAGCACCCGCATCACCGCCATGCTCACCGCCATCAGGGCGGGCTGGGCGTTTTCGGTCAATGTCAGCGCGTCTTCCGGCCCTTCGAACATCAGGGCGCTCAGCTTCTGCTTCAGCGCCTCGTCCACTTCCTCGAAGACCTCGCGCGCCTCGGCAAAGCTTTCGGCAAGGGCCTGGCCCATACCGACGGATTGCGACCCCTGGCCGGGGAATACGAATGCTCGGCTCATTTTATCCCTTCCTCTGCGCTTCCTCCATGGCGCCAACCGCCACCGCGGTCATCGGCTGGCATCGGACCCGCTCTCGCCGGATGCAAGAGCCCCCGAAACCTAGCCATTGCTCTGACGCTGTCAAGCAGGCCGGCTCCGGCATGCATCTGTCCTCTTGCATGAGCGCCCGTATAGTGTATATTCCGCGCGCTTACGAGCGAAGCTCCTTGCCGGATAATCCGGCTATAGCCTGACCGGTCCTCGGAAATCGACGCTGTTTTTCCCTCGCGGGATGCATCTTCCATATCTTACGGACTCCAGGCGACCAACAGCCAGAAGGAGAAAACTGGATTATGGCGTATTACGAAAACGTCTTCATCGCGCGCCAGGATATTTCGTCCTCCCAGGTCGAAACCCTTGCCGAAAACCTTGCCAAGATCATCGAAGAGAACGGCGGCAAGGTCACCAAGACCGAACATTGGGGCCTGCGCACGCTGGCCTACCGCATCAAGAAAAACCGCAAGGGCCATTACGTGCTGATGAATATCGACGCGCCCAGCGACGCGGTCCGCGAAATGGAACGCCAGATGCGCCTCAACGAAGATATCATCCGCTACCTGACCACCCGGGTCGATGAGCTGGAGGAAGGCCCCTCGGCCATCCTGCAGGCGCGGAACGCCAGGGATGACCGCCGCGGCGGCCGTGGCGGCAGCCGCCCGCCCCGCAACTAAGTCATTCGCACCCAGGACGGAGTTATCACATCATGACCATCAATATCGAAAAAGGCATTGTCCGCCCGTCGGCCGGCGGCCCGCGCCGCCCGTTCTTCCGCCGTCGCAAATCCTGCCCGTTCTCCGGCGCCAACGCGCCGAAGATCGATTACAAGGACGTGCGCCTGCTGCAGCGTTTCATGTCCGAACGCGGCAAGATCGTGCCCAGCCGCATCACCGCCGTTTCCGCCAAGAAACAGCGCAAGCTGGCCCAGGCAATCAAGCGCGCCCGCTTCCTGGCGCTGCTGCCCTACGTGATCAAGTAAGGGAGAGCATCATGGAAGTCATTCTTCTCGAACGCGTCGAAAAGCTGGGGCAGATGGGCGATGTCGTCACCGTCAAGGACGGCTATGCCCGCAACTACCTGCTGCCGCAGAACAAGGCGCTGCGCGCCACCAAGCAGAACAAGGAGCGTTTCGAACAGGAACGCGCCCAGCTCGAGGCCCGCAACATCGAAGCCCGCAAGGAAGCCGAGGATATCGCCGAACGCATGGACGGCCTGTCCGTTATTCTGATCCGCGCCGCATCGGACATGGATCAGCTTTACGGTTCGGTCACCAGCCGCGATATCGCCGAGGCCGTCAGCAACGAAGGTTTCAGCATCACCCGCAACCAGGTGCGTATCGATCGCCCGATCAAGACCACCGGCATGCATGATGTGGCCATCCGCCTGCATCCCGAAGTCACGGTCAATGTGGTGGTCAATATCGCCCGTTCCCAGGAAGAGGCCGAATTGCAGGCCCGCGGCGAATCCCCGGCCGACCTGGCCGCGGCCGAAGCCCGCGCCGATGCCGAGGCACAGCGCGCCGAGGCGGCCGAGGCCGCCCGCGAACTGAACGAGGACGAGGTCGGGGAAGAGGAAAACGCCTGATTTTCCGCAATCCCGGCAGGAAACGAGGCGGCATCCGGCGATGCCGCCTTTTTCTTATGTATTCGCCCGCCGCGAAAATAATGTCATGACCGCCGTAACATGATAAGAACGTGGCCATGAACGACGACACGGCACAGATGAATACGGACCTGCCCTATCCCGCCCCCGCCGAAGAGGGTCACGGGGCCGCAATGACGGGCGAAGGGCCCGAATACCGTACGCCGCCGCACAACCTGCAGGCGGAACAGGAACTGCTCGGCGCCATCCTCGTCAACAACGATGCCGCCGCCCGGGTCGAGGATTTTCTCAGGCCCGAACATTTTATCGAAGGCGTGCATCAGAAGATCTATGCCGCGGCCATGCGCCTGATCGACAAGGGCGAGCTGGCAACCCCGGTGACGCTGCGCGCCTATCTCGAACGCGACGAGTCCTTTGCCGATATCGGCGGCGACCGCTATCTCGCCGAACTGGCGGCGGCGGCCACCACCGTCATCAATGCCGAGGAATACGGCCGCATCATCTACGATGCCGCCATGCGCCGCGAACTGATCAGTCTCGGCACCGAGATCGTCAATCGCGGTTATGACGCCCCGCCGGAAGAGGATCACAGCCAGCAGATCGAACAGGCCGAGGGCGCCTTGTTCAAACTGGCCGAAACCGGTGCCCGGGAAAGCAATCTGGTCACATTCCACAGCGCCCTGAGCGAAAGCCTGCGCGCCATCGATGCCGCCTATAAGCGCGACGGGCGGCTGGTCGGCGTGACCACGGGACTGCGCGACCTGGACAAGGCGCTGGGCGGCATGCATCCTTCCGATCTGCTGATCCTTGCCGGCCGCCCCTCCATGGGCAAGACGGCCCTGGCCACGACGCTGGCCTTCAATGCCGCCAAGGCCTATCGCAAGATCACGGACAGTTCCGGCCGTCACACGGCCACGGAAGGCGCCGTTGTCGCCTTTTTCAGCCTGGAAATGTCCGCCGATCAGCTTTCGACCCGCCTGCTGGCGGAAGAGGCGCGCATCCCGTCGGAAAAACTGCGCAAGGGCGAGGTCAGCGCCGACGATTTCGCCAATGTCATCATGCCGGCGGTACAGCGGATCGAGAACACGCCTTTATATATCGACGATACGCCGGCGATCACCATTTCGACCCTGCGCACCCGCGCCCGGCGCCTGAAGCGTACCCACGATCTGGGGCTGATCGTGGTCGACTACCTGCAGCTGATGCGCCCTTCCGGCTATCAGCGGACAGAGAACCGCGTTCAGGAAATTTCCGAAATCACCCGCGGCCTGAAGGCCATCGCCAAGGAATTGTCGGTGCCGGTGCTGGCCCTGTCCCAGCTTTCCCGCGCCGTCGAACAGCGCGAGGACAAGCGCCCGCAACTATCGGATCTGCGCGAATCCGGCTCCATCGAACAGGATGCGGATGTGGTGATGTTCGTCTATCGCGAGGAATATTATCTTTCCCGTACCGAACCCGAACACGGCACGGAGGAATGGGAAGAATGGAAGGAGAAGATGGAACGGGTGCATAGCATTGCCGAAGTGATCATCGGCAAGCAGCGCCATGGCCCCATCGGCACCGTCAGGCTGATGTTCGAGCCCCGATTCACCGCTTTCCGCAATCTGGAACAACCCGACCGCTATGACCTGTGACGACACACCGAACGATGAACAGCACGGCGAACTGCGCGACGGCTGCCCGGCCCTGGAAATCGATCTCGATGCCATCGCCGCCAACTGGCGCCTGCTGCGTGAAAAGCATGCGCGAAAACACTGCGCCGCCGTGATCAAGGCCGATGGCTACGGCCTCGGCGCTGCCAGGATCGCGCCGGTGCTGCAGGATGCGGGCTGCCGTGAATTCTTTGTCGCCCATGCGGAAGAGGGCGCGGCGCTGCGCCCTGTGCTGGGGGATGGGGCGCGTATCTTCATCCTCAACGGTTTCAATGTCGCCGCCCGGGATATCTATGCGGAATCCTCCCTGATTCCGGTGCTCAACACCATCGCAGAGATCGCCGATTTCATCGCATGCGGCGGCAGGGACTGTATTGTCCATTTCGATACGGGGATGACGCGCCTTGGCCTCGATCCCGCGCAGACCGATGCCCTTCTTGCCCGCAAAGACTGGCTCGGGCGGCTGAATATTCTCTACTGGATGTCGCATCTGGCCTGTGCCGATACCCCGGATCATCCGCTGAATGCCAAACAGCTCGGCACGTTTCGCGCCTTGCTTGCCAGACTGCCGGAAGCCCCCGCGACCCTGGCCAATTCCAGCGGTATTTTTCTCGGCCCGGACTATCATTTCGATCTGCTGCGCCCGGGCTATGCGCTTTATGGCGGCAATCCCGTTCCCGGGCAGGACAATCCGATGCGCCGGGTGGTGGACCTGCAGGCCCGGGTTCTGCAGATCCATGACATTGACACCGCCAAAACCGTTGGATACGGTGCCACACGCGGCGTTTCCGGCGGGCAGCGCATCGCAACGGCGGCCATCGGTTATGCCGACGGCTATATGAGGTCCCTGAGCAATGCCGGATACGGCTATTTCAAGGGAAACATCCTTCCCGTGACAGGACGCATCTCGATGGATCTGACCACATTCGACGTTACCGACCTGCCGGAAGGCGCCATTGTACCGGGCGATCGCATCGAACTGATCGGCGCGCATGTCTCCGTCGATCAGGTCGCCGCCGCCGCCGGAACCATCGGCTATGAAATCCTGACCCGGCTGGGCAAGCGTTGTCACCGTATCTACAGGCAAGGATAGCATGCGCTGGAATTTCCTGGCCCTGATCGGCCGCGTCTCCCTATCGTTCCTTGCTGCCGTCGGGCGGGTTGCGCTGTTCACCGCCACGGCCATCCGCCACAGCCTGACCCCGCGCTGGTATCTGCGCCACATCGCCAGGCAGATGATGGCCATCGGTTATTATTCCCTTCCCGTGATCGGCCTGACCGCCTTTTTCACCGGCGCGGTCCTGGCCCTGCAGATCTATATCGGCAGTGCCCGCTTCAATGCCGAAAGCGCCGTCGCCACCATTGTCGTCATCGGCATCACCCGTGAATTGGGGCCGGTCATCGGCGGGCTCATGGTTGCAGGACGGGTCAGCGCCGCCATGGCGGCCGAACTGGGCACGATGCGGGTGACCGAACAGATCGACGCCCTGGTCACCCTGTCGACGAATCCGTTCAAATATCTCGTCGCCCCGCGGCTGATCGCCGCCGTCATCACCCTGCCGGCCCTGATCCTCGTCGCCGATATCATCGGCGTCATGGGCGGCTATGCCGTCGGGACCGGCAAGCTCAATTTCAACTACGCCATCTATCTGAAGAACACCTTCCAGTTTCTCGAAACCATGGATGTGATCTCCGGCCTGGTCAAGGCGGCCGTTTTCGGCTTTCTCATCGCCCTGATGGGCTGTTATCACGGCTTCAATTCGACCGGCGGCGCCCAGGGGGTCGGCCGGGCGACGACCAATGCCGTCGTCTCCGCCTCGATCCTGATTCTTGTCACCAACTACCTTGTCACCGAGCTGTTTTTCGCCAAATGACCGAGCAAGCCAACAATGAAACGCCGATGATCCGGCTGCGCGACGTGCACAAGCGCTTCGGGCCCAAGGTGGTGCTGGACGGCCTGTCGCTCGATGTGCCCAAAGGGCAGTCGGTCGTCGTCATCGGCGGTTCGGGTACCGGCAAATCGGTGATGCTGAAATGCATCCTCGGCCTGCTGCGCCCCGAACAGGGCCTGATCGAGGTCGACGGCGAGAACGTCCTGCAGATGAATGCAGGCGAACGCGAGCAGGTGCTGCGCAAATTCGGCATGCTGTTTCAGGGCGCCGCCCTGTTCGACAGCCTGCCCGTATGGGAGAATGTCGCCTTCGGGCTGATCTCCGCCCACAACATGAAGCGAAGCGCCGCCCGAGAAATTGCCATCGAAAAGCTGGCCCAGGTCGGCCTGGCGCCGGAGGTGGGCAATCTCAGCCCGGCGGAACTGTCCGGCGGCATGCAGAAACGCGTCGGCCTGGCACGCGCCATCGCCACCGATCCGGAAATCATCTTCTTCGACGAACCGACCACCGGGCTCGATCCCATCATGGCCGATGTGATCAACAATCTGATCGTCGACAGTGTGAAGAATCTCGGTGCCACCACCCTGTCCATCACCCATGACATGGCCTCGGCCCGCAAGATCGCCGACCGCATTGCCATGATCTACAAGGGAAGGATCATCTGGGACGGCCCCGTGGATCAGATCGACAACAGCGGCAACGAATATGTCGATCAGTTCATCCATGGCCGCGCCGAAGGCCCGATCACCATGGAATTGCGCCGCTAACCCGGCCCCCGGAACAGGAGCAGCGCCTTGGCCCGATCCTCCCGCAGGTTTGTCTGTCAGTCCTGTGGCACCCCTTATTTCAAGTGGCAGGGTTTCTGCGCCGCCTGCGGCAGCGATAACAGCATCGTCGAGGAACGCGCCGTCAGCGGCGGCAGAGGCGGCCGCAACAAGGCCACCCCGATCGCCTTCACCACCCTGGACAGCAAATCGGAAACCGTCGCACGGCTGCGCAGCGGCATTGGCGAGCTTGACCGGGTCTTGGGGGAAGGGCTGGTACCCGGCTCCGTGGTGCTGGTCGGCGGCGATCCCGGCATCGGCAAATCCACCCTGCTGCTGCAGGCGGCGGCGCGCTGGGCCGCTGGCGGCATCCCGACCGCCTACATCTCGGGCGAGGAGGCCACGGCACAGATCGGCATGCGGGCGGCGCGGCTGGGCCTCGACGCGCCGCAGCTGCGCATCGCCGCCGCGACCGAGGTGGGCGAGATTCTCGCCGGACTGAACGAGGAACCGCGCCCGCGCATCGCCATCATCGATTCCATTCAGACCATGTTCAGCGACGGCCTCGACAGCGCGCCGGGCACGGTGGCGCAGGTGCGCGCCTCGGCCCATGCCTTCGTCGAACATGCCAAACGCAACGAATGCAGCATCGTTCTGGTCGGCCATGTCACCAAGGACGGGCAGATCGCCGGTCCGCGCGTTGTCGAGCACATGGTCGATGCGGTGCTGTATTTCGAAGGCGACCGCGGTCATCAGTTCCGCATCCTGCGCGGGGTCAAGAACCGCTTCGGCCCCACCGACGAAATCGGCGTATTCGAAATGACCGACAAGGGGCTCATGGAAGTGAGCAACCCGTCCTCGCTGTTTCTGGGCGAACGCGAAGGCGAGGCCAGCGGCGGCGCCGTCTTTGCCGGTATCGAAGGATCGCGCCCGCTGCTGGTGGAAATCCAGGCCCTCGCCGCCCCTTCGCAGCAGGCCACGCCCCGGCGGGCCGTCGTCGGTTGGGATTCGGGCCGTCTGGCGATGATCATTGCGGTGCTGGAGACCCGTTGCGGCCTCGCCGTCGGCGCCAATGAAATCTATCTGAATGTCGCCGGCGGCCTGCGCATCGGCGAACCGGCCGCCGATCTGGCCGTGGCTGCGGCGCTGATGTCCTCGCTCTCGGACCTGCCGGTGCCTGCCGGCACCGTCATTTTCGGCGAAATCGGCCTGTCCGGCGAGGTCCGCCCGGTCGGCCAGACCGATGCACGCATCCGCGAGGCCCGCAAGCTGGGCTTCAACCGGGTGGTGCTTCCCGCCGGAGGGCGCTATACAAAGACCGATATGGACATCGTTGAAATCGATCATCTGCGCGATCTGCTGGCCTGGTTCGCCACCAGAGGCGCCGACAACCTGCTGGAGCGTGGCTAGTGCCGGAATCCCTGCCGATAAATCCTGCCGACATGATCGTCATCGGCGTGATTCTGCTTTCGGGAATATTCGCCTTCGCCCGCGGTTTCGTGCATGAGGTTCTGGCCATTCTCGGCTGGTTCGGCGCCATTGTCATCACCATTTACGCCTTTCCCTATCTGCGCCATCTGCCGCGCCCCTATCTGCCGTCCGAGCTGATTTCCGATATCGTCACCGGCACCGCCATTTTCATCGTTTCGGTCACGGTGCTGACCTATATCAGCCACAGCCTGGCCGAACGCGTCCGCGACAGCGCCGTCAGCGCGCTGGACCGATCCCTCGGCTTCATCTTCGGACTGGTGCGGGGCGCTGTCATCGTCTCTGCCGTGTGGGTGGTCATGGCCTGGGTGATCAGTGCCGGGGACATGCCCTCCTGGATCAGGGAGGCGCGCAGCCTGCCGCTGGTGCAGAAAGGCGCGGAGCTGCTGGTCCGGCTTATCCCGGCTGACAACCGACAGGGCCTGCAGGATGCGCTGAAGCGTCATGCCGCCACCATCGGCAAAGGCATTGACAGTTACGAGCTTTACCGCAAGCTGATCGCGCCGCCGACCGCGCGGCAGACCGCCCCCGACGATGGCGATAAGGGCTACAGCGATCAGGAACGCCGTCAGCTTGAAAGATTGTATCTTCCCGGCAACGACGCCGGGGGCGAGCCCAAACAGTAACCATTTTCTGGATCGGAGAGATCGCGCCATGTCCGCCCACTTTCCCCGCCTTCCCATGATTTCTTCGGATGACAGTGACGTCTTTCATGAAGAATGCGGCGTTTTCGGCATCAGCGGATCCGACGACGCCGCCGCCCATACGGCGCTGGGTCTGCATGCGCTGCAACATCGCGGGCAGGAAGCCAGCGGCATCGCCGTCTTTGACGGCAAGGATTTTCACGTTCACCGCGCGCTTGGCCATGTCGGGGATAATTTCAGCTCGCCTGAGGTGATCGACAAGCTGCGCGGCCATATCGCCATCGGCCATAACCGCTATGCCACCTCGGGGGCGACGACCCTGCGCAATGTTCAGCCCTTCATCGCCGAGCTGGCCGACAACACCATCGCCCTGGCCCATAACGGCAACCTGACCAATGCCATCACCCTGAAGGATGCGCTGGTGCGCCGCGGCGCGATCTTCCAGAGTTCGTCGGACACCGAGGTGATCATGCATCTGGTCGCCCACAGCCCGCACAAGGATCTGGTGCAGAAGCTTGCCGATGCGCTCAATCAGGTGGAGGGGGCCTATTCCCTGGTCGCCATCTGCAACGACACCCTCATCGGCGTGCGCGATCCTTCCGGCGTCCGCCCGCTGGTGCTGGGGCGGCTGGACGAGGCTTATATCCTTGCCTCCGAAAGCTGTGCGCTCGATATCATCGGCGCTGAATTCATCCGCGATGTCGAACCCGGTGAAATGGTCGCAATCAGAAACGGTACCCTGCATTCCGACCGTCCCTTCGCCCCGCGCCCGCGCCGTTTCTGCGTCTTCGAATACATCTATTTCGCCCGCCCCGACAGCTTCGTCGAAGGGCGCAGCGTCTATCAGGTGCGCAAGGCCATCGGTGCGGAGCTGTCGCAGGAGAGCCCGGCGGATGCCGATATCGTCATCCCGATACCGGATTCCGGCACCCCCGCCGCCATCGGCTATGCGGAAAAGGCCGGGCTGCCCTTCGAACTGGGGATCATCCGCAACCATTATGTCGGTCGCACCTTCATCGAACCGACCGAGCAGATCCGCCATCTCGGCGTGCGCCTGAAGCACAATGCCAACCGCGCCTATATCGCAGGCAAGCGGGTCATTCTGGTCGACGATTCGATCGTGCGCGGCACCACATCGATGAAAATCGTGCAAATGATGCGCGACGCCGGGGCACGCGAAGTGCACATGCGCATCGCCAGCCCGCCGACCACCCATTCCTGCTTTTACGGCGTCGATACCCCCGAACGCAGCAAGCTGATGGCCGCCCAGCACGATGTCGATGAAATGTGCCGCCTGATCGGTGCCGACAGCCTGGCCTTCATCTCCATCGAAGGGTTGTACCGCGCCGTTGGCGATGCCCGGCGCACTCCGGAGAATCCGCAATATTGCGATGCCTGCTTCACCGGCAATTATCCCATCCCCCTGACCGATCACGACGAGGGGCTGATCAGCGCCTAGCCCGCGGACGATCCCGTATCCGGACGATCACCGGGGAAAATACCGAACCGATTATCGCAGCGCCTGCGCGCAAACAGCAAGAAAGCATACCGTTATGACCCGCCCTCTTGAAAACCGCATTGCCCTGATCACCGGCGCCAGCCGCGGCCTTGGCGCCGCCCTGGCAAAACGCTTCGCCGCCGAAGGGGCCCATCTCATTCTGATCGCCCGCACCGTCGGCGGGTTGGAGGAAACCGACGATGCGGTGCGCGAAGCCGGCGGCAGCGCCACGCTGGTGCAGATGGACCTCGAGGACAACGATTCGATCGACGGGCTGGCGGCACCGCTGCTGGAACGCTTCGGCAAAATCGACATCGCCATCGGCAATGCCGCCATTCTGGGCCGTCTTTCGCCCATGGGGCAATATATCCCCGAAGTGTGGGAGAAGGTGTTCAAAACCAATCTGCTGGCCAATTGGCGGCTGATCCGGGCCATCGACCCGCTGCTGCGCGCCAGCGATGCCGGGCGGATGATTTTCGTCACCGACCGTATCGACGGCGCCGAAGCCCCGTACTGGGGGCCTTATGCCGCCAGCAAGGCGGCGCTGGAGAAGATGGCGAAGACCTATGCCCGGGAAACGGTGCAGAGCAATCTGCGGGTCAATCTGGTCGATCCGGGCAAAATGCGCACGGCCCTGCGGGCCCAGGCCTTTCCCGGGGAGGATCCGCAAAGCGTTCCCGCACCGGAAAGCAAAACGGATATCTTCGTCGAACTGGCCAGCCCCGCCTGCAGCGATACCGGCAAGCTGTTCACCCTGTAAGTAGCTGATTCAGTTTTTCTTTTCCGCATAGGGGTTGCGGCCGCTGCGGAAATACAGCCGCACCGGCACCCCCGGCAGATCGAAATGATCGCGCAGGGCATTGACCAGATAGCGCGCATAGCTTTCCGGCACTTCGGAGGCGATGCTGGCAAACACGGCAAAAGTCGGCGGGCGCGATTTCGCCTGGGTGATATAGCGCAGTTTCAGCCGCCGCCCGCGTACCAGCGGCGGGGGATGGCGTTCCACCATATCGGCAAGCCACTGATTGAGCCGCCCGGTCGGAATGCGCCGCTGCCACTGCTCATAGATGGCGAAAACCGCCGGCATCAGCTTTTCTACCCCCTTGCCGGTCAGCGCCGACA